>JAHJFH010000091.1 GCA_018824925.1 Thermoplasmatota archaeon | reverse complement strand
TTGAAATTACAGAAACAGCAAAAAAAAAAAATTAAAAGAAGGGGAAGAACTGTAAAATCCTCCATAATATAGGAAATCGTTGTAATATCGGAAATGAATGGGGTGCGGCATGCGTGTAGGGTACTTCTATCTCCATACGTGCCCAATCACTTTCGACCCCTGAAGGATCACGTGATTTGCATCGAATAAACCTTTGACCATCTTCTACCCAGCTATGACTTAGTTCAAAAGATGTATTGCAGGTATAGGGACCAACCCAGTCAGAATAATTACCATCCCCCCACATAACAAAATATTCAAGGTCATCAATATCAGGATCGGTACCACAGAAGGTATAGCTATATTCTATTCCTGCACGTGGTTTTAAGGGACCATGAATGGTAGGGATATCAGGACCAACATTTGGTGTTCGTAACTGAATATTTTTAATTTCAGCGCTACTAGTGGTAACTGTGAATGTATGGCTCTGGGTGAGATAGCCAGGAGCGGAAAATTCCATAGTATATGTACCTGGTGGGATTATGAAATGATATCGACCAAAACGTGGTTCACTCATAAAGTATTCGCTATTAGTGAATGTCACACCATCGATTACAATATCAGCTACGATGGGATCACCGGTAAAATAATCGGTAACAACACCACTAATTGATATGGGTCGTTGAAGGATATAAATTGTTGATGGGAAAATTTGAGCACTTTCGGATAAGGCACTAGCATAGGATGGTTGAAATGATGTATGTGTCTCCATAAGGTTTGCATATGAACCATTACCATAGATTTGCCATTGATAATTTTCTCCCATGGCACTCGCATCTCTGACAGAACCACCATATCCTGCAGCGATTGATATTTGGACGGCTTCCTGATACATAAATGATTCAAATGGATGGGTAAGCCCAACATAGCCATACAGTACCTCTTGGCCAGAGGAATGATAGTCCATAACTTTTACAAAATGACGATCATCACTGAATGCCATCATAGTTTGTGTTTCTACCTCAGATCCAGCGCTGGGGCCTTTATAGGTTTCTGAATAGGGATCAGTACTACCAGCATAGGCGGAGTCCCATCCAAACGGATAGTTTCTATTCAAATCAACACCATCTGGTGGAAAACGATTTTTCCGCCACATATTATCATAATAAAAAACATGTTCATATCCATCAGGATTCCAGACCGGTGCGATCCATATCTCATATTCATCAATAAGATCGGTAATAGTGGGATCTGAACCATAGTTACTTAGGAGTTGTTCGGTTGAATAGAGTGCGATAACAGGGGTAACTATTTCGCGAGCATGATGACAGCTTACCATAAGAAATGCTGGTTCATTTTCATTGTATAATACATTATCTGATATTTTTAGTGCATAGAGATGTCGTCCCTCATACGTATCTGGCATACTGTAGGTATCGGTGAGATCATAAAATTTGCATATTGATGGATAATCAGTAGCAAATTGTATCATTTCATCAACGATATCGGTGTAGTCGAGATATCCTGGTGGGATAGCTAATGGACCACCAATTTCAATGATTTCATAAATAATTCCCATCGTATCAAGGTTGGTTCGTTCTTGCGGTGTCACAATAAGTTCAAAGGATGTATCGGTAAGTGTATTCGGTAGGATATCATAGCCTTGATTGGAGAGAGTATTTACTAGAGTTGGGGCAGCTGGATCCGTAATTCTGATATGGCATGAGGTGGTGATTGTTTCTTGTGTTTTATCACTCATCATAGAGCCAGCATAGGATGATAAAAGGAGCAAGAGTACAACTCCGATGCCCATAAATGTTTTAAAAATACTCATTAATTTTTTCATTATTTTTTCCCCAGTTATTGAGTTTCAAAATAATATAGTCATATTGGTTATTTAAATCTTTATATTTACATAATACATAAGGGATAGGTTGATTTACAACTCCTTTATTATGTTATCATCGGATCAAAGGATCGGTCAGGACGGAGCGGGTTGGTACTTGAGGGTTGATTAGGTAGTCGATTTTTCAGTCGATGGTATAAAAACATGATTTGTTTTTTTGATAAATGGGTTTTTCTAATAATAGTTTCCCCTTGATCATTTAAAACCTCTAAAACACCGTTTTGTAGATTTAAAATAATTTTAAATGGTTTTCCATATTCTCGTGGCCAGTCCCATTCGATTTCATCAATCATTTTAATTCCATTAAATTTTATAATTTTTTGTTGATTTATAACTATTTAAATATTCCTCAAAAAAAGAAAAAAAACCATTACAAAAAAATTCCTGCCAAGGTGCCAATCTGGAAAAATGTCACCATAGCTTTATATAACAAAATTAGCAGAATGAGGATTACAGGCGAGAGATGGAGCTGTAAAGAATCATGTTAGTGCAAAAACGAACGACAAAAATAAAATCAACCATCCTCCTATTCTTCATACTTATAGGATTAATAATTTCTTCACTCCCCAATGTAAAAGCTGCCACCACAATATATGTCGATGCCACAAACACATCCGGACCGTGGGATGGTACTCTCCAAAAACCGTACCGTTACATACAAGATGCAATTAATGCCGCTCAACCAGGAAACATCATTGTGATGGCAGCAGGGACCTACCAAGAAAAACTACTAATTCAAAAAAATCTCATACTCCTCGGAGAATCACGTGACACAACCATTATTGACGGACAAAAAAGTGGACATGTCATCTATGTACAAGGATCAACAGAACAAACTCTCAGCTTTGAAATATCCAGCATAACCATAAAAAACGCTGGCGGTCTCGGCTATGACTGCATCGCATTATCCTATGTAGCTACCGGTTCTATCACTGATACCATCTTATCAAATAGTGACCAAAGCGATGGCATCCAACTTGATCACTGTACCGACATAGTCATAGCAAATAACCAGATAAAAAATAACAAAGGTGCTGGTATCAGCCTCACCCTATCAACCGATAATATACTCACAAACAATAATATCCAAGATAACCAAAAAGGGATCTACATTTACCTTTCATCAAATAGCAACCAAATCATCGGAAACACCATAAAAGAAAACACACAATATGGCATCTACATTGTCCAATCATCTAATAATCTCGTATACTCCAATGATTTCGATGATAATGGCCAAAACGCTCAAGATGCATCTATTAACTATTGGTATTACAACAACCAGGGTAACTACTGGGATGACTATAATGAATATGATAAAGACCCCACCGACGGCGTTGGTGACAGGCCCTACCAAATACCAGGTGGCTCAAATCAAGATATATACCCTCTCGGATATTTCCTCGAAAGCACGCCCCCGCAAACAGGAAATCAGGCACCAATAGCCTACAAACCAACTGCATACCCAAATCCCTCTGATTATGAAGACGATGTCACATTCACTGGTGGCGGATCAGATAGCGACGGTTATATCGTTGAATATTACTGGCGATCAAATATCGATGGCTATCTAAGTAACCAAGCAACCTTCACCACCTCAACACTATCCGTAAGTACACATACGATATATTTTAAAATTCGAGACAATGATGGACAATGGTCAGCTGAAAAAACCGCAAGCATCGCGATCAATAGCATTGATAATAACCCACCAAATGCAAATATACTCTATGTAAAACCAACAGAGATTACTCTTGGTGAACCCCTCTATTTTAATGGCGAAGGCATAGATACTGATGGCACAATAACCGCCTATAAATGGTCATCAAATATAGATGGTACCCTTGGAACCAAAAAAAGTTTTAGTATAACCAATTTATCAGCAGGTACACATACCATAACCTTCCAGGTTCAAGATAACAAAGGAGTATGGTCATCTAGTAAAACCACAAAAATAACAGTTATCAATAATAATGGAACCACTGAATTAACTGCTGACACGGGAGGACCTTATCCACATAATAGTTTCAAAATAACATTTGATGCTTCTGATAGCACAGGCGGAACCGACTTTTTCTGGGATTTTGGCGATGGATCCTTTGGCTCAGGAATCACCACAACACATACCT
>JAHJFH010000090.1 GCA_018824925.1 Thermoplasmatota archaeon | reverse complement strand
TTTTGTGTATGATCCTTTATACCCTGTTCCAACTGAGGGTGGTGGAAATTTGAAAATAAAAGCAGGGCCATATGATCAGCGTAGTGTAGAAAATCGTTCAGATGTGTTGATATTTACCAGTCCGGTACTATCTGAGCCCTATGAGGCTACGGGTCCCATTAAGGCACGGTTGTATGTTTCTTCTAATCAGCCTGACACGGATTTTACGGTGAAGCTTACTGATGTTTATCCGGATGGTCGATCGATGCTTATTACTGATGGTATTGTTCGAATGCGGAACCGTAATTATAATGATCAATGGGAGTTTATGAGTCCAGGTACAGTATATGAGGTTGAGGTTGATCTTTGGAGTAGTTCATATGTGTGGAATACTGGGCATCAGATTCGAGTTGCGGTATCTTCATCGAATTATCCCCGTTTTTTGAATAACCCTAATACTATAGAGGGGATTCATGCGAATATGACCTATGTACTTGCGCATAACACTGTGTATGTCGATAGTATGTATCCTTCTGCATTGATTTTACCGGAGAGTGCATCACCTGCTGTTTCAGGGGCTCCAGTGTTCAATAGTATGGATGTTATCGATGATGATAAGAAGGTTGTGGGTGAAGTTGTGTGTGAGGTTGTGGATCCTGAGGGTGATGATGTCTATGTATTGGTTTCCTGGGGTGATGGCCGGTATAGTGGTTGGATGGGTCCTTATGCATCAGGAAAATCTATATCGATATCACATCAGTATCAAAAATCAGGAATATATCAGATACAGGTCATTACGAAGGATGTGACCGGTGCACACTCTGCGTGGATGGACAGTATGTCGTTACCTGTTCGAATGAATGGTGCTTTTCAGGTTGCTCAACTGCGTGAATTGATTAAAGAACGGTTATTTCAGAGGTTATTGAGTTAAAAGAATTTTTTTGATTTTAGAAAGAATATGAGGGTGATTATGGACAGGTTTCAACGATCTGTTCTTCTAGAGAAATGATGGTCTTGATAGTGTTTTCCATATAGTTCATAGTGAGTTGTGCACGATAGTTAGATATGGGTTGTCCTCTTCGTAAAAAATTGGAATACAGACTTGAGAGTATATCCCAATATTGTGCTTCTTGATTGAGGAGTATCGAAAGATTATGGCTGATACTGGGTTGGTAGGATGCTTGTGCGAGATAGTCTGCGACATGCTGTTTTTCGTAAGCAATTTTTTCGTAAGGGTTTTCTAAACCTATGATGAGGATATCAAATATTGTGGGATGTGCTGGATATATAGTGTGTAGGATGGTATATGCGATTTTTTTTAGGGTATAGGCAGAATGCTGGTTTGCATGAGTTTTATATGCCTGGATGGTGACAGTTCGGTTATCCTCTTGTGTGGAAAAAATACTTTCTAGGTGTTGTGATGCAGGTATCCCTGTGATTTCGGTATATTGGGGGTAGATTCCCATAATTTTTTCTTTATTGTTTGAAAGTGCTATGGAGAAACGTTCTGAGGAGGAATAGGTTTGGTTGTGTTGTATTAGGGTTGATATGCTATAGCGGTGTGCCCTATTAGTTTCTACGGCGGTTTTGAAGGCGGTGAGGTCCATCCATGCATACTCACCATATGTATTGGATCCATAGAACCCTGCATTAGGGTCATGGTAGCAGATACTATGGTTGGTGTCGTTGTAGCCGACGAGGAGGATTACATGGATGCTGGGTGGGAAGAGAAGATTCCAGAGTGTATCTGATATTGGAAATTGATGTCGTAGTGAGGGAAGGCCAAAGGGATTGACGAGAGTGATTATAGGAGTGTTGTGGGATATATTTTCTTGTATGTTGGTGTAGTAGAGATCCCAGGAATCGTCAGTAGATGGATCTATTGGTGTAGTCCATTGGTGTTGTTCTATGTCAAATAGGTGGTAGATAAGGGGTATATCGGCATAGAGTCCTTGGTGTGGGAGTCGTTCTTTAGGATGGTAGGAATGAGTGAATCCAAGTCCGTCATAAAAGATGAGTTCATTGAGGGTAAGGTTATGACCAAGATACTGGAGGTACATAGTGAGTGTTGCATAATAGCAAAAATAACCTTCAGATTGAGGGACATATGGTACTTCAGAAATAATATAAGATTCAGGAATAGTGCACGGGTATGATTGTGTAAGGTAACGGGTATCTTGTGAGGCTGAACAAATAGATAGTGTGAGAAGACATACTAGTGTTGTTGTGGTGGTGAGGTAATGACGCAATTGCATATTACTATCGCTATTTATCAGAGATCAGGGTATTTAAGGTTTTGTACCTGATTTTATAAGATGGGTCGTTTCATTTTTATAAGGATAAAATAAGTTTATGTACAAGGTTCCCTTTTGTTGGTTGTGTGTGGTGGGTATGGATCAGCAGATGAGAAGACGTTTGGCAGTGTGTGGAGTTATTGGACCTCTCTTTTTTTCCGTGATTTTGGTTGTGCTTGGATTTGTTCATCCAGGGTATAGTCATGTGACGCAGTATATGAGTGAATTAGGTGCGGTGAATGCTCCCTATATGTTGTATATGAATATTCTGGGGTTTATGGTTTTAGGAGTGTTTTTATGTTTTTTTTCTTTGAGTTTATTTTCCATTAAACAGAATGGTTTTTTTTCATTGTTTGGTCCGTGGTTAGTTTTTTTTTCTGGTGTGTGCTTGTTTTTCGTGGGATTTTTTCGGTGTGATCCTGATTGTATACCTGTAACGATTATTGGGTGGATTCATGGTTTTTTAGCCTTGAGTGCCCTTGGAGGTTTAATTGGTGGGATGATGTTGATGATTCCTCGGTTAAAAGCTGATTCTAAGTGGTATATTTTTTATTGGGTAACGGTGGTTTTTATAGTAGTAGCTGTTTGTGTGGGTTTTGTGTATTACTTGCAGGTTTTTGATTCGATTAATGGGGTACTGCAGCGGTTATCGTTTGGTGTTCCTTTTTTATGGGTGGTGATAATTTCTGTGCAGATATATCGAATGGCCAGAGGAGAGGTTTCTTAATGTATTTGCAGTTTAGTTAGGGGAAAGGATTTTCGGCAGGGTTTCGGTCATAGACGGTTATTGGTCGGTCAAGGAGGTTAATTTCTAGTCCTAATCGAAATCCAATATGTATAAGGATAGCTATGTGGTAGGTTCCATGTATTGGTACTTTCATTTCTGGTATTTTTTCCCAGTAGTTATTATTCCAAGTGTTTGTTATGATGTATGCTGGTCTATTAACTGCGGTGAAGGTGGCATGTTGGTAATTTAGGTAGGCGGGGGTGGCTGTGTGGAAGTTGTTGCGTTGGATGGTGGTGTAGGTTGCGGTGTGGAGACGAAGTCCAATTTGTTTATTAGCGATGAGGTGGTTGTCGGTGATGGTGGTTTTTTTACAGTTACTGCCGACTTCTATGCCAAAACGATTTGCGATGAGGGTATTTGCGATGATGGTATTATTTGATGATATGATATAGGTAAGTCGGTTTAGGATGCCTGTCGTGGCGCAAGGGCTGTTTGTTTCAATACCGTAGTAAGAACTATTTTGTATGGTGTTGTGGTGTATCTGGTTGTTGGTCGAATAGCCAAGATATATGCCGGTGTTACAGTTGTTGATTTTGTTATTAGCAAATTCGCTGTAATGAGCGGATATGGCGAATATGCCATAGCCGAGGTGTTTCAGAATAGTATTAGTTATGGTGATGTTGGTTATTTTTGTGTTCCATGGTGAGCCGTAGGATTTGGAGATGAAGATTCCAGCCCAGGCGGTGTGTGATTGTATTGTGAAGTCACTAAGGTGGACGGTATGTGATGAAATATTGACGATTTCGTTTTTTTCGTTGGTGGTTCCATTAATGATGGTGGTTGTAGGGTTTTCTCCTTTGATATGAAGAGATTTGTCTATAGTGATATTTTCATGGTATGGTGATGAGTATTCATAGACATAGATGGTGTCGCCATTTGAGGCTGCGGTCATTGCTGCTTGGATGGTGGTATAATTATTGGGGCCATACCCGCCTACGTAGTGGGTGGTTTGTTGTATTGTTTCGGTTGGTGTTTGTGAATGTAGTATTTTAGCGGTTGTTGGGTATATGGTTATTGAGAAAATGAGTAGCGTTATGATTATTATAATTATTTTTCTTAGTATGTTATTACCTCCCGTTTTATGTTAATAAATACTATATTGTTTATATATTTTTTGTTTATAGCTTTATTAATTACATTTTTGTGTTATTTGGCAGGTCTTGTTTTTTGTTTAGTAAGACAAGTTATAGTTCGAGCGCATCTGGTGTTAAAAAACAC
>JAHJFH010000089.1 GCA_018824925.1 Thermoplasmatota archaeon | reverse complement strand
TTAATATCCATCTCGGAAATCACGTTTACCCGAAAAAAAATACAAAATTATAACAATTAAAAAGATACCATTTAAACAATAGATAGAACAAAAAACTTACAGATACCCCTTTATATTTCAGTAAATGAAATCGATAAATGCCCTTTCAAATAATTCAAAAACCGATGAAACAATGATTCTTCAATATCACCGGTAATACGAATCAACACCGTATGCTCCTTTTTTGGATGAACTTTGTGAATCCAAATTTCAGCACTCGTACTATGCACACCACTTAACAATGATTTAAGATACAACATCGACGGATTCTTACGCATATGGGCTTCCTGAGTGAGAATATCAATAGTCTTACGAATATCAGCCTTAATCTCAGGATGATCATATACCACATCACCATCAATTTCAATATATGACATATTATGAAATTTTGCCGAAGCAAGACCCCGAATAAACAACTCCGCAGTCGGCAACAACTCAAACTGCTCCTCAATAACCTTCTTACCCACCAGCTTTTCAAGAACCGCCAGTAAATGATTCGATGGAACAATCTCATGTTTCTCAACATTCAAATCAATCTCCAACTCAATATCTTTCAGATATTTCTCCTTAGAACCCCGCCCAACACGAGATTTCGATACCTTCTGCGTAGGATACGTTGCATTAATCCATTTCATTACCTCAGAAGGAGAATATACCCACGGAGGATTAGAAAACCCTGGCTGATCCGACATAATAATCACATTGACTAGTTTTATATAAAAGGTTCTTCAAAAAAAATAACAGAAATTATTTTTAATAAATACGAAACAACATATTTGTTCTTTTTCAATTAATACTTGTTGATGATGTTGGGTTTGTTGATGGATTTGGTATTCACAACAACAGACTGTCTCACCTGTAAGAATAGATTAGAAGGTACAATAAAAAAAAGAGAAAAAAAAGAAATATTTTTTAGATGTTATAGCTCCGTTATTCCACCATGACAGAAACCAACAATCCAGGTTAAACTACCCAGTGGACCAATAACAAGCTGACGATCATATCCAAGATCATTGACACGGCAGCGTTTCAAACGAAGCACACCCATACCGATTTCCATACCCGTTAACTCCAAATAATGAAGTCGTATCGTCCGGAAATACAAATCATTGCCAATTTTTTTAAGATTACCGACCAGCCCGCGGATGAATGTCCATCCCAGTATAGAATCAGTTTTTCCTACCGCATATGGCATACTAATTTCAAGGGTACCCCAGTCACTCTCCTCCTCAAAAATATCTTTAGCTTTACAACTAATGACATAATCTCCCTTGTTTTCATAGGTATGAGTCAGAATAAGTGGATTCCCTGATGGATGGGGGCCATTCCATTCAACCGCTGGACAGCCATCACCCCAATCTACCCAGTAGTACACTGCATCATCATCTGAATCTGTTGTCACAAAAGTGTAGTCATACTCGTTCCCTGCCTTACCATTAAGGGTTCCCGTGATTTGAGGAATTTCTGGTGCTACATTACCACGTCCGTAGGTTACAAAACACATATCTGACTCATTTGCTCGATTAACCGGTGGGTTACCACACCAGGTTTCAGTAGATGAACAAGCCTCATTTGTGGAATCATTCGTCCAGGAGCCACCATCATTAATCGACACCCATGCACAACCATATGGATAAGAAGTACGGTCAGTATTCCCACCCCAGACATACCAATTATCAGTCGTATTCTCTGTATAGCAAACAATATAATAGGTTGTACCCGGACTCACTGGATAATCAGGCAGATTACATACTACCCAAGCAAATGCTTCAGTAGGGATCTGTACAGCGGGAACATCAACCTCAACCATATTAGGCTGGGTGAGATTATCTCGTATAGCCACGGTGAGTGGATAGGTAGTCGTCCCATTTTTTCCAATATATAATTCGACTTGAGTAAGTATTTCTAACGTCGGTACGATAGATTGGGCACATAGAAAATTAATAGTTAGGTTTGGCAACGGAAATTGACCAACAGGGATGAACTTCCCTTCAACATAGGTCGTCTGAGATTGGTCAATTTCATCAAAAATCACAAAATCTGGTTCATACAACATATTTTGTTGTGTTTGGTGTTGTGCAAACACTATGGATGATGAGAAGATAAATAGCGTTGCGATTATTATATTTAATATCTTTTTTGTTTTTTTCATTCAAAAACCCCCTTATTTTATAGTTAGTTAGTCATTATATATCTTTCCCCCCGTAATGTAATAATTGTTACAATAAAATAAGTCTTTAATGATAATTCATTATAATAAATTAATAATGGTCAAAGATTTTTTAACGTCTTCTAAGTGAGAAATACCCAAACTTCAGTTAATAGGATGAATTATATTGTCTTTTTCTTCTGAAAAAGGTAAATCTCCGTTGGTATGTGCATCCACCACATACGGACACCTTTGACTATCTCCCCAGTGGCAAAACTCAGAGATCTTATTCACATCCACACTACTAGTGACACCTTCACCTACATAATAACAATTGTTGATGAACAAAATATTACGGCATCGCAACTTTAAAACTATGTATAAATATATTATTTTCAGGCAAAGATTTATATCTATTCTTTTATTATTCTTTTTGTTTCAGGGAGGTTATTAAGCATGAAACAAATGTTTTGGAGGAAAGGACTAGTTTTAGGAATAATCATTTTATTTTTTGGAGCAAGTATCACACCTAGTATTAGTGGATTTGACAATCAATTGAGTTTAGAAAAGAATGAAAAAAATAGAATTGAATTAATTAAGGGAGGACTTGTAAATTTACCCGATTATAAAGTAACCAATACCTGGTATCACAATGGCGCCTCATCATATTTTGATGCGGAATTAGATAATACAGGACAATCAGGTCCAGGTGGTAACTATGATATCTGGGATGGTATATGGTTTTGTTGGTGTGTAGACCAAGATTATTTTGTTAATGATTCTCAAACAGAATTAGTTGAATTATACTGTTCTTATGACCCAAATATCCCATATCCTGATAATGATTGGCCTAAAGTCAATTGGATATTTAACAATAAAGATAATTTCCCAAATGCAGCAATACAAGATTTTCAAGATGCTATTTGGTATTTCATTGATGGAGGAGTATATCCCTCCGATCCAGATGCTCAGGCAATTGTAAATGCTGCAGAAAATCATGGTGATTTTATCCCTCAAATAGGGGACATCGATGCAGTACTCCTTTATCCTGTTGATAGTAATGGAAATCCAATAGAAGTTCAAAGAACCTGCATCGAAGTGACAGTTAGATCAATCGAAAATCCTACTGCAGATTTCACATGGTCTCCACAAAATCCTAACCCCGGCCAATCCATATTTTTTGACGCCTCTGCAAGCTACGACCCAAATGGATACATCATTTCATATGAGTGGGATTGGAACAATGACGGTATTTATGATGAATCGCATACATTCCCAACAACTACACGTACTTGGTCTCAAGCAGGAAACTATCCTGTAACCTTACGTGTTACTGACAATGCATCAGTACATGACACGATCACAAAAAATATTCAAGTTGGAATTTCAAATCAACCCCCTGTAACACGAGCAGGAGGACCCTACACAGCAAATATGGGTGTAACAATTTATTTTGACGGATCAAACAGTTATGACCCCGATGGTACTATTATAGGCTATCGATGGGATTTCACCAATGATGGTTCTTGGGACACCGGTTGGTCTTCATCACCATATACACAAAAGAGGTTTTATTCCCAATTTCATGGAAAAGTCAAACTTGGAGTAAAAGACAACCATGGTGCAACACAAACTGGAACAGCAAAGCTCGATATCGGGAAACCCAATCAACCACCTGTAGCTTCATTTTCATGGTCTCCGACATCACCACAACAAGGCCAAACAATAACATTTGATGCTTCATCAAGCTATGATCCAGATGGTACCATCAGTAAATACGAATGGGATTGGAACAATGATGGTAGCTATGATATTTCTAAAACAACTCCAACAGCAACACATTCATGGAATAACCCTGGGAACTATAAGGTTAGTCTAAAGATTACCGACAATTCAGAATCTACAAAAATAAAAAATAGAGATGTATCCGTAACAAATGCCGGACCTCCACCATTTAATCCACCACGATGGGTAACTGTTTTGATATCTTATACAAGTGCAAAAGAAAAATGGATGGGGGACCACTATTACGTTAAAATACCAATGAAATCTCCATATTTAATACCTGTACTCGACTGCTCGATACCAATAACTGTCACACTTCCATGGCCTTTAGGAGGGGCATATTTAGGAAAAACTGATGCGTTTTCAAGTTATATCGAAGTAAATATTTACCCTGATAATCCACAGAAAAACACATACAAGGCAAAAAGCTATGCAGCAACCTCCTATATTCTAATTCCTGTCACACCAAAATTATTTTTTCGGACAGTAATCGGTATCAATTTAAATGATGGTTCTTGGGATAATAAACCCCATGATGTTTATATACGGGGAGAAATAAAATATAATTTAAAAGGACTAGTGAATTTTAATACTTTGTTGTTTGGTTTCATCCCTGTTACTATAAATATCGATTTTGTATTTCTCGGTGGCTTAGATGCTGGAATAAAAAATCCCGATGACTGGATATATTCAGGTGGGACGTATACAAATGTTTGGGATCCGGAATTCTATGTAGGTGTTGAACTAATTTGTAAAGCAGGTCTTGGGCTCAATTTTGGTAGCATCTGGAGAGCAAGTGTGGGAGTTTATGGAAAAGGTGGTGTGACTTTTTATATACCTCCACCAAGAATAAAACTCTCAGCAGAATTTGGGGTATATGGCGAACTTGGTCCATTTGAAGGGCGATGGGCGGTATTGGGTCCATGGTCATACACCTGGCCTTCCACAATAAAAGAGCATTCGATATTTGAGAAAATGAGTAATTTCTCTGGCTGGGAATTAATCCCAAGAGACTATGATGAACCGCAATGGCAGGGAGAAGATCGGGGTGTTTTAATAAAAGAAATGTTTCCATTTGCGCAACCAAGTATTGCTAGTCAGAACAATAAAAAAATGATGGTATGGGTATATGACGACCAAACAAAAAATCCCATTAATGGATATGAACTAAATTATAGCCATTGGACTGGAAATAACTGGAGTTCACCACAAGGAATCACAGATGACAACTACAATGAAATGTATCCATCAGTCACTTTTCTTGGAAATAATGATGCACTTGTTGTATTCAATATTGTAGACAGCTCAACTATTAGTACACTCGATGATTATTTTGAAAAATCAAAAATTGGCTATTGTTATTATGATTCTCAATCTGAAAGTTGGAGTCCCGTAAATATTTTAGCTGAAACACCAGAATTTTCAGATTCACACCCAACAATAATGTCTGATGGAAATACAGCTGTTGCAGTATGGACCTGTGATGTTGACAAAAATATTTTCACTATTGATGATGTTGTTACCTATGCTTCGTTTTGGGATGGTGGGTTGTGGCATAATACACGGACAATATCTGATATGAATATCGTATCCTATCCAATTTCTCTCGATTATCATGAAGGGGTTGCAGCAATTGCTTATGCGGTTGATCAAGATGGAAATCTATCTACCGTAAATGATAAGGAAATTTATATCACAACATTTAATGAAACGCAAACGCTATCAACAAATCGTTTAACCAATGATGCCTTAATTGATTCCTCCCCCTCTATAAAAATTGTAAACCATATTCCAGTGATAACGTGGATTAAAGAATATAATAATGAAACTACACTCTATTACCAAGAAATTGATAAATCAGATCCCATACCCATTATACGTGGTAATATTTCACTACCCTCATTGATAATCCATAACTTTCAACCATTAATTGGATGGTATGATTACAATGAAAATGGGTTATATTACACCCAATTAGATAATGGATCTTGGATCACCAAAGATATCTGTAAATCAGATAGAACCATTGAACAATTCACCTGGGATTATACCAATTATTCCTTCAGTGCTACCTATATTGAAAAAGATAATGCATCGAGTAAAACCAATTGTTCACTCATCAGTATTTATAATTCC
>JAHJFH010000088.1 GCA_018824925.1 Thermoplasmatota archaeon | reverse complement strand
TTTCTTCTCTTATTTTTTAATTCCATAAGATATTATTACGCGTCCTGGGTTATAGATTTTTATAGAATCACCTGTTATGAGATTGTAAGTAGCTTCAGAGGAAAAAATGGGCAAAGCTGGAACGAAACATAGACTATCAATCGAATTATTTAATGAAAAAACAGGGGACGTGGTAAGAGTACTCCGTTTCCAAAATCTTATAGCGTTTGAGGAATTTTTAAAAAGTTTTAAAGCAATGAGATACCCAGGGTATGGTTGGAGATATATAGATAAAGGAAGAAGATAGATAATGTACATAGATTATACTTAAGCACCTTACCGTATTTGTAAACGAAATCCATGAAAAACCATCTATCTGTTTTTTTCCTAGCAGAAACTATTTTATCTATCACAACCTCCAGAACCTACAAACACATTTAGACACTAACTAATATTAAGAAAAAACAGTGTATCAACACATTAATAATAACAAAACCACCCAGCCCGCGAGTTCCATCCCATTTCCCTGAGATAACTTGGGGAAAAAAATCACCTACCAAAACCTACCGCAAGACATGTAGCATCCCCAACAGTGCAAACCAATATACAGTTTATCTATTGGGCAGCATAAAAAAAAAAAAGAAAAAATGTTGAGGATCATATCCTCATTTTCCATTTAAGGTCATATTCTCGTAATAATTACCAACCAGGCCCATCAGGTATTCCATCACCTGAGTTAGGAGCTGGCCCATCATGTCCATTTCCTGAACACCCTACACCATTCGGTCCATTCGATGAATCAAACCCACTGCCATCGGGAATACCATCACCCGAGTTCGGTGCAGGTCCCGAACCACCAGCTAACGAATTTCCAGCAATACCAACTACCACGGTTAATAAACACGCTACTAATACTATCGTTTTCCTTTTCATTTATATCACTATAAGTATCCTTATTGAATTCTAAAATTTATATAGATTCTTGGAAACTTATCGAATAATATAATGACACACAATATTGCCGGTAAACACTGCAAAAAAAACCAACGAAAAAAAAAACCGTAACCATACCTTTTTTATTGCTATCACTTCCATCTTTTCAAAACTTTGTACAACCAAAAAAAAAAAATCACATCTTATCAATACTACAGGAAAAAAAATTCATTCACCATACCCTCAACAAAAAAAAACATGTTTTTCTATATCGTCTGCGGAACCCACTGATCCCATTTCACAAAACTCTTTTTCAACAACACATACGCAATCGGTATCAGCACAGGACTCAGCAACATACTAAAAGGATCAAGAATCGAAAAAAAAGTCACCGCAAACAAAACAGAACCCACCAACCCTAGATAAGGTATGAACACCTTGGTATTATACAAAAGAATATTGGGATGCAACCCCGTCAGATAAACCGTCACCGCAAGAGCATACACACAAATCGACATAAACATAAGAAACGCAGGAACAAAATACCCTACCTGATCCAGAGACACCGCAACCACACCAAGAACCACCACCGACAGCAGGTTAAACAACATAAAACTCTGCATCTTACTTTTTATAATCGTTGACACCCGCACCGGGAGAAAAAGATACGGATTAAACGTATCAAACGCCGTCAACATCGTATAGATCGACGCCGACACAATACCCAGAAAAACCGCAAAAATCATAAGACCCTTCACCGCAGGAATTACCTCAAGAAACACCTCAAGAAACAAATACGTAAACACCATCGGAAGCAAAAACGAAAAAATAAGTTTCCCCAAACCCCCCTCACTCCGTCTTAAATCAATAAAATCCTTTGCTATAAAGGCTGCATAGGAACTAAAAGAAAACCGTTTCATCAGCTGTACAAACTGATTATGAAAATACTTTTTTCCCTCAGGATATGTAATCCTCACAAACACAATCGAAAGCACCACAAACACAACAATAACCACCACCATCACTATAAACATCGGTAATGAATGGGAATAAAACAATGAATAACCCAGCAGCAAAACATTCACCTCAACACCCAAAACATACACCAACCCCAGGTTACCCAGCAGGACACCAAACAGTAGTAAAATGACTAACCGGCTCGAATGCGCATATACCGTCGACAGTAAAAAAATCATGGCAAGACCAAACAAAAATGACAAGGAAAGCGTACCACACGCCCAAAGCATGCTTACCACTGAGAAACCAATAAAGGGAGCCATTACCACAAAACCACCAAACATGGGTACTATCCAGAAAAACAGATAAAATAGAATATCCTTCAAGAAAAAAGCCGTAAAAATCGCCCGTTCACCCACCGGAAGACTCCGGGCAGAATACGCAATAAGACTTGCCTGACCAAAACGACGATTCATAATCTCCCGGCCAAACAACCCAAACGACCCAATAGACACTCCCAACAACAAAAACATATACTGCGCAAACAGAAACAGCTGATCAACCCGTATAACACGTAGAAAAAACGGGACAAATAATGAACCCGCACACGTCAAAAAACCAATCACCACAGGAAAAAAGGCAAAATATCGGTTCCCAAAAATCGTGGTATGTACCCGCCATTCCTCCCGAATCATCGATCGGAGTAGTTCCCTAATCATGGACCGCCTCTATGAACACGGTCAATAAAGAAATCCTCAAGATGCATATGCGATTTCATCACCTCAGACAAGGGACCCTTATACACAATATGTCCACGATGTAAAATCGCGATATCCGTACAGATCTCCTCAGCAATCTCAAGCACATGTGTCGAGAAAAAAATCGTTCTTCCCTTCCCAATATAGTCCAACAAAAAATCCTTAAAACTCCGTTGTATCAACGGATCTAAATTAATCAAGGGTTCATCAATAAACGCAAGCAGTGGTTCATGAAGAAACGCTTGAGCCACCATAAGTTTCTGTCGTGTACCCCGAGAAAGATCCTTACAGAGCACAGGTTTCTGATCCGCAAAATCAAGCAACGAAAACCACCTATCACACCGATCATCAACCCTATCCAGTTTTCGAATTGTACACACAAACTGCAAATACTCCTCAGCAGTCAAAAAACTCGGAGGTGTTTCCTGCTCAGGAATAATACCCACCTTTTCACGAACCGTTATAGGATTTCTCAACACATCCATATCCAAAACAGAAATAGCACCACCATTCGGTGGTAACTGCCCCGTAAGCAACTTAATTAACGTAGTCTTCCCCGAACCATTTGGCCCCAATAAACCAAATAATTCACCCGCAGCCACCTCAAGAGACACATCAGAAACAGCCTCAACATCTCCAAAGGTTTTTGTCACATGCTCAAGCTTCATCGCAAGCATCTCATCCACCCTCAACAAATAACAAACCCTACGAAATGATATCATCATTGATTATATAAACAATCCAGATTCCATAAAAAAAGGGGGGGAAAAAGAAT
>JAHJFH010000087.1 GCA_018824925.1 Thermoplasmatota archaeon | reverse complement strand
TATATGTACTGCTGCTCTTCATCGTTGAGAATATTGCGACTACATGTCTTGCAACCAAGCTCAACGTTTATTGGTGTGAATAAATATTGCATACACCCACCCAGTTAAATATTCATGAATACCTTAAAATACATGGTGTTTGTTCTGTACATTTGAGTGTAAAAATGGATAATATTTACTGCAAAATCTTATCTTTTTTTAACGCATCAACAAGATTTAATACAGAATATGAAGCACGAGTAATTCCCATACTCTTCTTTTCAGTATCAGTCCCCACAAGGTACAGTCCATCAATAGGGCTATGCGAGCCCATGAATTCCGTTGAAACAGTCCACGCAGCTTTCTCAGGAACTAAATCCTGGAAATGAATGAACTCAACTGCATCCTCTAAAACCGGAATAGTAGAATAAATGGCATTAAGAGCCTCTTTCTTCTCTTTTTCAATATCATATCTGTCTGGCAAGATGAAAGAAAAACCAGCAAGCTGTTTGCCCCTAGGTGCAAGGTTGGAATCAAAATTTGATGTAGGCACAACCCAACAATACTTTTCAGAATCAACCCAAATCTCAGAACCAAGCTTATTGAACAAGCAATCCTTTAAACCAAGCCAAATAACCAAGGAACGGATAACCTTAGTATTCTGGACATTCTTCCTATAATCCCCGGGCAAATCCTTAACAAGGGACGGCAGTTCAGAAGCAAACCCGGAATAAACCACATTATAGGCGCTATACGAATCAACATCAGTTGAAACAATGAATTGTTTACCCTTCTCTATAGCAGTGACCTGCTCTGAAGTATGGACATCCACATTATCTGGAAAAGATGCGATAATCGAATCAGTTATAGTTTGAATACCGCCCAATGGATAAGTCTGATCTATTGCACCCTCTTTAAATAGTAGACTATGAATCTTCCTAATCAGTGAAACCTTCTCCTCCCTCGACTTCATCTTATACTTTTCAGCATCAACAAAGCGTGCAACAGGCGTTTCTTGCATTGACGTGCCCGTCATGAAATATGACATGCAGTCAAGGAATCTAAGCGTATTTTCGTTAAAACCATCTCCCGCATATTCGCCTAATGAGATGTTATAATCTTCTGGATTGGTTTTGGCCCCGTATGCTACATCGTACAGCATTTTCACAAGTCGTATACGGTCCGTGAGGGGGATTCCAGAAAATCCTGCCCAACCCCTAATATTCCATGGAAAGGGTTTGAGTTTCCCTGCAAGCCTCACCCAGTATTTCCCATGGGGGACGAATGTTGGTTTTACAGTGAAATAATCGTCCATTAAATCTTTTAATGGTCCATGCTGCAAGCGGGTGATTATGTGCGGGCCGGTATCGATCGTGTATCCGTCAATCTTATATGAGCGGCAGACGCCACCCAACTGTTCCTCTTTTTCCAAGAGCAGGACCCGCTTGCCATTTCTGGAAAGCACTAGTGTTGAGAGGAGGCCGCTTACTCCACCACCAACTACTATCACATCGTAAATGGACATTGGATAAAAATATTAGTAAAAAATTATAAAAAGACTATTCCTCCTTACCACCAAACTTGTTTCATCTTTAAGAGCCATGCAACAATGTTTGCCCCAAGATGAAGAGGTATGCTGACGATGACTATCAAGGCAAAATAATCCAGGTTAATGGGAGTAACCAGCCAGGAAAAAAAGAAGGCCCCGAAAATGTAGTCAAGCTGGTCCAGTAATGGTGCAGGCCCTCCACGCTTTAATTTAAGCCGTCTTTTACCGAAACTCGCAACCAGGTCGCCTGTCATAGCCCCAAGACTAATCAGAAAGGCTAGGATGACGGTCATTTCAGGAAGTTGGATACTTTCAAGGCCAGTAATGTCACTAATCAAGACCATGGCTTCAGAAGAGTAGAAAAACTGCAGGAATCCGGCAAAGGTGCCTATCAGTGTTCCTCCAATAAATCCGCGCCAAGTCTTTCCCTTGCCGAAGATGGGCTGGCCTTTATATAATTTTCCATCATCTATGGGACGGTTATACTTTTTCAAGAAGGGGATGTGTGCGACATCGATTGCCGCCATGTTTGCGATATATGCGGGCAGGATAAACCATAATCCTGATATTAGTGCTGTATAGAGCCAGTTCATGGTATGATTATTGAGAATTATTGTATATAAAAAT
>JAHJFH010000009.1 GCA_018824925.1 Thermoplasmatota archaeon | reverse complement strand
TGAAAAACAACCATTGTTGCTCACAAAACCCATTACCGGGTTCTCTATCGATGATACCTATATACAGGAGGACAATGAATATGATACACTTCTTGCCACCGCAGCATATATCAAAAAACAGGACCCTGACATAATCTACACAACAAATGGTGATGGACAACTATTTCCCTATGTCTACCAACGAGCACACATCCTTGGAATCACCAAAGAACTTACCTTTGGTCGAGACCCACCACGACCCGGAACATTAGGACCACAACAACACGCAAAATCCTATTTCAGCTACGGCAGAATCGTGTACCGCCCCGGGTTCTACACACTAAAAGGCCGCATCCATCTTGACATGGCAAACTCTTTTCTCTATGGAGAAAGTGGTCTTCGCGGTCTTCTTGATATCTCCCGGTGTTCAAACATCCCCCTGCAGCTCACCTCCCGACTTGGTCCAGGAACCGCAATCAGTCAAATACAGGTCAATACCGCCCTTGCACACGGGTACCTTATCCCCTGGAAAAAAAATCTTCCCGAAACCTGGAAGACCGCTGAGGAACTCCTCATCGCCGACCGCGGTGGTCTCATCCTTGAACCACAGGTTGGCTTTCATGAACAGGTCATTGAGTTAGATTATGCCTCACTCTATCCCAACATCATGCTTCGCCATAACATCAGCCCAGAAACGCTACTCTGTAGCTGCTGCCCTGATACACCCCATAGGGTACCACAACTACGCTATCATATCTGCGCCCGGCAAAAAGGACTCATACCTCAGGTATTGGAACCCATTCTCCACCGTCGGTTCTGCTACAAATCACGGGCTCGCAACCCCAAATATGATTCTGCTGTCTATCAAGAACTTCAACAGGCATGGAAATGGGTGCTCTTGGTCTGCTTTGGTTATACCGGATACCGTAATGCCCGCTACGGCAGAATCGAATGTCATGAAAGCATCACTGCATTCAGCCGAGATGTCATTCTCACCGCCATGGATGTTGCACAACAACTTGGATACCAGGTAATCCATGGCATCATTGACTCCCTCTGGGTGCAGCCCACCACCGCAGCTACCTCACCAATACACCTTTCTCGTCGTATCAGTGAACAAACCGGGATTCGTATGGATGTAGAGGGTCGATACCGCTGGATCGTGTTTCTCCCCAGTAAAAACACGGGAGTTGGCGCCCTCACCCGCTACTATGGGGTTTTCGATGATGGAACACTTAGAATACGAGGGGTTGAATTCAGGCAACGGAATACACCACCATTTCTCAAAACCATGCAGCAACACATGATCCAGTGTCTATCCTATGCCACTACCGCCACAGAATTTCATGCCGCAATACCCCAGGTGCTTACCATTGCCTATACCGCTGCAAAGACGATACGTGATAATGCCGTTCCCCCCAGTGAACTACTCTATACGACCAACGTGACAAAAGAGGTGACCGAGTACCAAGTAAACACCCTTGTCAAAGCGGCGTTACTGCAACTCCGTGATCTTGATCTACAGCCGCAACTGGGGCAGTCCGTCCGCTATATTGTATCAGTAGATACGGAACAGAACTACCACACACGGGTCTGCATCGCAGAACACCTCACAGCACAGACACCACTTGATGTAGATTATTACTGCCGGCAAATCGCGCGATTAACTGAAAGTATCCTCATTCCCTTCGGATACACCAAAGAAATTATGGAGGCACGATTAAATGGAAAAACCATTACCCGAAACTCAGATCAATCCCTATTATTATGAACTCGAACTCATCCACCCCATGGAACAGTATCTTACCATAAAAGGCTACATAGTGCAGCATGAGGTAAAAATCGGGTTCTGCCGAGCAGATCTCGTAGGTTTCAAAAAAAATGAGGTCCTCGCAGTTGAATTAAAACTCAAAGAATGGAACAAAGCCCTGATACAGGCACGTAATTATCAGCTAGGGGCGGACTATGTATATATAGGAATCCCCCTGCTACGAGCGGGTTCTTTACTTCGAAAAAAACAAACTATTCTTGAATCAGAGGGAATTGGTGTGTATACCATTAACGAAAAAAGTGGTGCTGTCCATCAATTACTTCCTGCACAACCATCATCAAAAAAATTTGGTACATTGGAACTAAAACCACGAACACACCATCGTAAGAAACCACGTCAGCTGTTGTAATTATTGATACTTGACACTTTAGCACGATAGCTATTTATAACTTTAATAACAAGAACTATAGTTTACCCTGAAAGTAATATCGCGGTGGAGAGTATGGGAAAGAAAAAAACTCCTAAGGATGACTATTCCTTATATGATATGTTTACCCTAGGGGATCGTGTCGCAAAAATATTCAAAGATGGAAACGGCCATAAACTTAAACGCAGCGGCATCATAATGGCTGTAGATACCAATCATGTAACGATTCTATGGGATCATATCCAAGATAAATACCAGGAATCAGAAGAAATAATGTTTGCAACCTATGAAAAAAATGAGATAATACATAGCGAGCTACCATTTGAATTTCTTAAAAAACATAGTACGCCGGTTCATTAACTAATTACATCAATTTTTTTATATACGGCGTTGTCTCAAAACTCAAAATATCTCTGAAAATTTGATTATTTTTGTTTAAAATAATAATTTTTCAATTTATTTTACGGAGAATTTTAATAAACAATTTTAAACATTAAATACTTTTGAGACAAAGCCTTTATATACTTTCAATCATCACAAACACACCTTTATAAATACACGGGTCATTTCCAGGTTTGAGGTTTTTTTATGGGAGATAGACAAATCCATGACTTACCTGGTGTGGGTCCCGCAATTGCAGAAAAACTACAGGATGCAGGATTTTCAGATATTATGAGTATTGCTGTTTCTTCACCAAAAGAACTATCGGAAGTAGCTGATATCGGCGAGGCAACCGCTGCTAAAATTATTCAAGCTGCTCGAAAACAAGCAGATGTTGGAAAATTTGAAACCGGTGTTGAGCTCCTGGAGAGACGCTCACGAGTTGGTTACGTTACCACCCAAGCAAAAAATTTTGATGAACTCCTTGGCGGTAAAGGAATGGAAAGTCAATCCATTACCGAGCTGTTTGGTGAATTTGGCTCAGGTAAAACCCAGATTGCTCAACAAATGTGTGTTAATGTACAACTCCCTATCGAAGACGGTGGGCTTAATGCTCATGCATTTTATATTGATACGGAAAATACCTTTCGACCGGATCGAATAAAACAGATGGCGGAGGGGCTAAGTCTTGATCCAGATGAAGTATTATCAAAGATTCATGTTGCGCGGGCATATAATTCAAGTCATCAAATGCTATTAGTTGATAAGGTCAATGAATTATCAAAAGAGGTTCCAGGTCGATTGTTAGTTGTTGATTCATTAACCTCACATTTTCGAGCGGAATATATTGGTCGTGGTGCCCTTGCAGATCGGCAACAGAAACTAAACAAACATATGCATGATTTGTTACGATGGGGTGATCTGAATAATGGTTTAGTTGTCGTCACGAATCAAGTATCTGCAAAACCTGATGCATTTTTTGGTGATCCCACGCGTCCAATTGGAGGTCATATTGTGGGTCATACGGCTACCTTTCGACTTTATCTTCGTAAAAGCAAGGGAACTAAACGTATTGCTCGGTTGATTGATTCACCGCATCTTCCTGAGGGCGAGGCAGTTTTTTCCGTAATTCTAGAAGGAATTCGAGACTAACAATTTAGGAATTAAATGATGATTGTTATTGAAAGCATAGGTATGGTCATCGAGTATATTTCAGAGGTTTTTTTCGAACGATTTTCACAAAATGACCGTCTTTGACTGCTTGATCAGCTAAAGAGAGGTTTTTTGTATAAATTTTTTTATCTCCTTTTGTTAGGCACCAGATCGTCTCAGACATGCATATCCCCTGACTATAGTTTACAATAGTAATTTACATCTCCTTCATATGTCTTATGATTTATTTAAAAAAAAGTAATAAATAAGGTATGGTAAATACACAATAAATATGTTTGTTGCAGAGGAATATATTATGGAGTTACTAGATGGAATATTTACACGTCGAAGTATTCGATAATATACAGCAGAACCATTAAAGGAAACTGATATTACAACAATTCTGCAAGCAGCGATGAATGCCCCCTCAGCAGGAAATCAACAACCCTGGCAATATATTGTTATACGAAAATGGGAGACATTAGTCCGTATCATTGATTTTCATCCTAATGCAAAGATGTTACGTAATGTACAAGCAGCGGTATTAATCAGTGGTGATATATCAGTGGAGAAGTTCAAGGGGTATCGGGTTCTTGATTGTGCTGCTGCATCGGAAAATCTGTTACTCACTGCCCATGGTCTGGGGTTAGGAGCATGTTGGCTAGGAGTATATCCTTGTGAGGATCGTGGTAAAAATATTGGTGAATTACTACAGGTCCCAAAGCATATAATTCCTTTTGCGTTGGTTTCCCTTGGTTATCCTGGTGAACAACAAGACCCTGTTGATCGTTTTTTAACGGATCGTGTTCATCATGAGCATTGGTAACTTTTTATGTGCCTAACATTTGTAGATATATCGTGCGGGTTCGTGGTTGGGTATCTAACTCGATAAATACTACTTGTTGCCAGGTGCCATGGATTACTTTTTTATTTCTGATAGGGAGGGTGATGCTCGGGCCGATAAGACATGCACGGATGTGGGAATGACCATTGTCGTCATGCCAGGTTTCGTGATGGGCATAATAGGTGTTTTTTGGGGCGATGCGTTCGAGGGCTTTGGGAATATCGTGTTGTAGCCCTGGTTCGTATTCAAGTGTGGTGAGTGCGCCGGTGGATCCCCCAATAAAAACACAGATAATCCCTGAGGATATTGCTGAGTTGTTGACAATTTTTTCAAGCTGCGGAGTGATATCAATGATATCCATTTCTCCTTTGGTGGTGATGGTAATGTCTTTTTCAATTACGTTCATAGAGATTCACCATTAGTTAATGTTGTGCAAGATATTCATACATTACATAGGCTTGGATGAGTCCATAACCATAGGAATCATCATGAGCTAAGGGTTCTTTTGCATGCTGTAAACTACCGATTTTTTTGGCTGTTGTAGCAAGGGCTTCTTTGAAAAGAGGAATTGTATCTGATGAATGATTTGTGTAAGAGGTATGTTGATATTGTGGGTATGCATCTAGGAGGAGTGCAAGAATTCCGGTGACGATAGCTGCTGCTTGTGCTGTACCACTTTGGTATCCATAGGCGCTATTAATTCGTGTTGATAGGATCATGTGTCCCGGTGCAAGGATTTCTGGTTTTTTATGGGGGTTATGTGTTGTGGGATATTGATGTCCCTGAGAGCTAAATGGTGCTATAGTTTGTAATTGGGTGGTAGCTCCAACCGTGATAACTGTTTCTAGGGATGCAGGAAATATTACCTCGCCATCATCATGTTGACCATCGTTTCCAGCGGGGACGACAATGAAGATCCCCTGGGAAGTTGCGTTGGTAATGGTTTGTATAAGGTGGGTTGTATTGGTGATTTGTAGTTGTTCAGGGTTGGCTCCAAGGCCTAAGAGTATGATATCTGCATGGTGTTCCATACAATAGGTAATTCCATCAGCTATGGTCCGGTAGGTTCCACCACCGAAGAGGTATTGATTTTCTGGGATTGCTTTGACAATGATGAGAGTGCTTTTTGGTGCTATACCTTTTAATAGAATGTTTGAAAAAAGGCCTTCATAGGATCCTTGGGCTGTTAGTATTCCTGCGAGATGTGTACCATGATCGGCATCATCGTAATACATTGGTTCGTGGTTAATTAAGTCATTCCAGCCGTTAAAGGTTGAGGTGTCGAATTCAGGTTGGTGAATATCGACACCGGTGTCTATGATACCAATGGTTATGTCTGATCCATCATACCCAAGATCATGAAGTTTATTGATTTGGGTTTGTTGAAATACCCATGAGTTTGTGGGGGTGATAAAATAGGGGAGTGCGGTGATGGAGCCGAGTATACTGATGATTATTATTAGGATGATTATTCCTGCGAGTAAGCGACGATCCATGCTTTGTTCACTCCTATATAGGTATTTTTTTGCCTGAGGCATCACGTTTGAACTGCCCAAAATCAGGATAGTTTTTCAGTTGTGTATCAGTAAAAATTGGTCCGTCGATACATACGCGTTGTCCATTTCCAATTGAGCATTGGCCACAGATGCCTAGAGCACATTTCATATGCCGTTCTAAAGATGCTTGAAAGGGGAGGTGATGTTGCAGGCAAGTGTTAAGTAAGGATTTCATCATGGGTTCTGGTCCACAG
>JAHJFH010000008.1 GCA_018824925.1 Thermoplasmatota archaeon | reverse complement strand
ATCTGATTGAGCATCCCATCCCTCTTATGTGCTTATAAAAGGTAGATGGGATTGCTCAATTAAAAATTATTTTCCTTAAGTTGACAGTGTCATTGCATCTTGTCGATAGGGGTTATAGTAATCATAACCCTGTTTTCGAACATCTATATATACCTCACCGGCCGCGATATCTATACTATAGTACCCTGTTTCGTTGGTATTATCTTCGTTTTCATATTCAAAACCTGATGAAAAATTAACCCACCAAATTTCAATTCGAGCGTCCGCAAGAGGAATTCCAGTATCTTCATCGGTGATATACCCGCAAATTGTAGCAGTTTCCAAAGGTCGAGGGGGCAGAGAAATGTTCCGCCAGACCGTTTTATTATCATTGATGATGATATTTTCAATGTCTCGATGGAAATATCCATCAGCTTCAAAATCTAATTCAACCGTTCCAGCAGCGACATGAAAAGTATAATATCCCGAATGATCAGATGCAGTATCATTGAGATAATATTGGTGTTCAGCATTTTCCCATAGAAGTGAAATATTTGCATCAGCTATCGGGTCACCAGTGTCACTATCGGTGACAAATCCACAGAGGACCGATGTTTCATCAGGCCGTTGGTCAAGGGAGAAGTTCACCCATTGTGTTTCATTTTCATTGATTTCAAAAGGTCCCTGTTGATCCGATAAATAGCCATATGCTTGGACATTTACCCGAAATCGTCCTTCGGGGATATTTACACTGAAATAACCGGTTATATCTGTTGTTGTTTCATTTTCATAATGCTCCCATTGATTATCACGTCCCCACACATACACAGTTGCATCATCTAGAGGAAGTGTTGTATCTGCATCTTGTACATAGCCACAAACCCGTGCATTTTCAGGTGAGTACATGAGTTGCACCGGGGTTTTATCTTTTATTTTTTCTACGTTTTTATAGAAATCATCAGAGGACACTCTCTCATCTGTTGTGGCAGGGAATGAAATAATCGGTAGTTCACCATCATACCCATCAAATATCGTTGGGTTTTGACGGGACGTTCGTGGCTCTGCATAATAAAACGCTTCTTCAGCAGTGATTATACCATCATGATTTGTATCCCCATATCCTCTAAAACCATCTATGAGATACGGAGCAAACGCCCCTGAATAGGAAACCTCATCCTCACATGATGCCATTAATACAACACGCCCTTGTGCACGAACATCTTCCCCAAAACCCTGGATCCAATCAGCAGCTGATATCTGAGTAGTCTGATATACTTTTGATTGAATAGCTGCTGCGGCTGTTTTCCAGGTTGGTGGATCATTAAATCCACCAGCAAAACAACTATCCACAATCATACAAACCCCCTGAGATTCTAATCGATTAAGCAGAAAATTTATTTGATCATCCCAAATAAATAATTTAAGATAGGCAAAACCCCAGTAACTAACAAGACCCTCATCGGTCCCATCATCTTCATCAACAGGTGGTAAATCCGCCCCAATTGGAAATCCATGGGTGGTGATATAAACAACCGATATATCATCGCTATCCTCCATCTGGTCTAACCAGCGGAACCCTTTTACAATGTTGAAAATAGTAGCTTCTTCCGCTTTAATGACCTTGATATGATCCTCAGTCCACAGCGGTGATTCAAGCAAAAGGTCATGAAAATCATCAACCTCAACAAGCATAAGTGGCCGATCCTCCTCAGGATTATCCGCATATTCAGCCACAGCAATCAATAACGCCCAATAGTCGGTTCCCTCATTCTGAGCATATATATCCATACCCATCTGATTTGTCGCAGCGCTTATGTTCGGTAGAATACTACCCAAAAACAAAATTACACATATTGATAGAATTTTTATTGTATTTCCATATCTTTTATCCATATTTTTTTCCCCCCTAACAGTATTTTACTTTTAATTTATTAGTATATTTCTTCACCATTCATGTTTGAATACCCATTCCATATATTCTTCACCAGGATCGATTCCAACAGATCCAACATTGATTTCGTTTTTACCATCATTATCACAATCACCAATACAAGTAACCGCAAGATATCCAAAGGTAGGGAGAACCGCTTCCTCGATATATGTCGTTCCATTCCATTGAAGAATATGGACCAGATCAGTTCCAATACAGACCTCTGCAAGGCCATCATCATCAACATCACCGACATCAAGCGCTTCAATGATACCTTCTTCACCAGGCCAATATTCTTCGAAAATCATTTCATACCCGGTTCCATTCCATTTAAAGAAGGTAACCCAAGGACTACGATAGCCTACATGTATCTCTGCTAAACCATCCATATCACTGTCTTTGCAGACACAGGCAAAGGGATAGTCCCGCCCATCATCTACTTCCATAATTATTGTAGCCTCAAATTCCTCGGT
>JAHJFH010000086.1 GCA_018824925.1 Thermoplasmatota archaeon | reverse complement strand
GTTATGGGTATTGTAGAGGTGTTCGAGGCAAAAATTGTCTGTTTTTTACAGATGCCTTCTAGTTTTTGAAACAACTCCTTTTTTACCGTAATATTCTCAAAGATTGCTTCGATAATGACATCCATATTTTTGAGACTTTCAAGACGTGCATTACCTGAAATATTTGAGAGAATGCGATCTTTCTTTTCACCCGTCATTTTTCCTTTGTCAACACTTTTTGTTAAAAATCCTTCAATTTTTTGTAATCCTTTTTCAATATATTCATTTTTTATATCATTTAAAATGACGGTATAGCCTGCTTTTGCAGCAACCAGGGCAATCCCATGCCCCATAGTTCCTGCGCCTATAACTCCTATTGATTGAACCTTCATGTTTGTATCACCTATCGTTCAATTATCATACTCACAGCATGGCCACCACCTAAACAAATAGTGGCAAGTCCACGGTGTTTCTTATACTGTTTTAATGTATGCAAAAGTGTTACTAAAATACGGGATCCACTTGATCCAATGGGGTGACCTATTGCCACAGCACCACCATGGACATTAAATTTGTTATCAGGGATATCGAATGCTTTTTGAACCGCAAGTGATGCCGATGAAAACGCTTCATTATGTTCGACAAGATCAATATCATCGATACTTAGTTTCTCCCGCTTAAGTAATGCCTTTACCCCCGGAACGGGTGCCTCCATAACATACTCAGGTTTAACACCAACGGTATTATAGGCTCGTATCTTTGCAAGTATTTCAAGATCATGTAGTTTAGCAAACGCTAAACTAGTAACAAGGGTTGCTGATGCGCCATCAGTAATTTGTGAGGCATTGCCCGCGGTGACAACACCATCTTTTTTAAACACGGCCTTTAAACCACCTAATTTCTCTGCCGTAGTATCCCTTCGTATTCCCTCATCTTCAACAAATAGAAGGGGATCCGCTTTTTTCTGAGTAATAGTAACTGGCATAATTTCTGTTTTGAATTTTCCTTGGGCAGTAGCTTGTGCTGCTTTCTGATGACTTTTCGCCGCGAATTGATCACAGTCCTTACGGGTTATATCAAACCGTTCAGCAACAATTTCTCCCGTCATACCCATATGAAAATTGTTATATTTATCCCAAAGACCATCCCAGACCATAGCATCAATTAATTTCCCATCAAACAGACGATACCCAAAACGCGCCTTATCCAAAATATAAGGGCAGTTGGTCATGCTTTCCATACCACCTGCAACGATACATGAGGCATCTCCCAGTTTGATTGCCTGTGTAGCAAGTACCACGGCCTTTAACGATGACCCACAAACTTTATTAACATGAAATGCACCGGTTTCATAGGGAAGTCCCGCAGCGATCATCGCCTGTCGAGCAACATTTTGTCCCTGTCCAGCAGCGACAACATTTCCCATAATAACCTCATCAACCTGTGTGGGTTGAATCCCTGCACGATACACTACTTCTTTTATAACCAAGCCACCTAAATCAGTAGCTTGAAAATCTTTGAGAGCACCAGCAAACTTTCCTTGTGCTGTTCTCACTCCTGCGACTAGTACGACTTCATTCATAAGAATATCCTCCGCCACGAATCTCGTCGAAGACAGAAATCACCTATCATTGAAATCTTTAAAACTTTTTCCAATACAAATAACTCTAAAAAATCATGTAAAAAAAAAGAAATAGGGTAGGTCGTGATTTACCCAAATTTCAATATTTGAAATGATTCAGCGTTGATAAAGGTCCCATTATTATTTTGCGCCTTAGCATCAAGAATATGAAAACCCGGTCGCCATTCATCCCAGGTAAACGAGTATGGCGGATCATAAATAGTGGCTTTTCTTTGACCATCAATGCTAATCTCGACATATTCAATACCATAGGTATCATCAACTGCTGTTATCTCAATTGTGATATCACCAAGCACGATACCTCGTTGAATGAGCTTGAACGCCCAGATTTCCATATCATTGAGATATAGAGCTCGAATCGGTCGTGCAATCTCACAGAAAGATTCTTGCATTATCGGGGTGGTAGTAACACGACAACTACTTGGGATGGCAACTGTGCTGAGAAATAAAAAAATAATTCCAGCTAGCACTAGTATCTGAATCCGTTTGCTTTTCATATTTTTACCCTCCAAATATATAATAATAGATTACATATATTAAAATTTCTAAGAAATCACCATAAAAAACTAAGATAAACCCTAAAAAAAACTCTAATCAACGAAATCCTAACGAATGAGATGCGGATGCTTACCATTTTTATGTTCTAAACTAAGTTGTTGATACGTTTCAGCATTTTTTAAATTCAACTCATAAAATGATTCATCCTGTTTAATGATCTTTCCCGGGACACCCAAAACCAGACTGAACGGTGGCACCTCCATATTTGTCGTCACCAATGCATTCGCCCCAATAATCGAGCCCCTTCCAATACGTGCACCATTTAACACCGTTGCATTAATACCAATCAGCACCCCCTCCTCAAGATAAGCCCCATGAACCATAGAACAATGACCTAACGACACATTTTTCCCAATGAAAACAGCATGTTTTTTATCCGTATGAACTATACAACAATCCTGTACATTTGATCCATCATCAATCACAATACTATTTTGATCACCCCGAATAACCGCATGCGGAAAAACCCCACACTGCTTCCCAATAGTAACATTTCCAATGATAACTGCAGATTCATCTATGAAACTTGATGCATCAATCTTCATAAAACCAACTCATTTGAGTCACCCAAATTCAGCAGGATCACTTATAGTTTTCCTCCAATAGCATCAGCAAAGGCATAAGGTATTTATGGCACCACATGATTCATAGTACCGTGGGGATGTTTCAATGACTGGTATTGATCACATCTGCGGACTCAACGCAGGAAAAATCTGGCATGCACTCACTACATATCCGAAATTAACATCACAAGAACTCCAGGAAAAAACCGGGTTATCTGAACAAGAAGTATACTGTGGTATTGGTTGGCTTGCCAGAGAAAACAAGGTACGACAAGATAGTAATGCCTTTATTTTAGGAGAAACTAATTTAATGTACCCCATTGGTAAAAACGCGGGAAAAATATGGCTTGCTCTCGATATCTGGGGTGAAGTCGATTTTCTTTCACTTAAACGATTAACCCAGGTTCCAGACCAGGAAGTTCTATATGCTGTTGGATGGCTTGCATGCGAGGGAAAAATCAGCGGTTTTTGGCCCTTAACCTATGAGACGACATCAAAGCTGTGGTTAAAATAAAAAAAAATATTTTTTGGGTATTAACTACGGGAAAACACTCCTTTTATCCGTGTAAGAACCCCACCAATTTTTGACTCTGATTTTTCGTCTTCACCACGCTTTCGGAAACGCCCAACAACACCTAACAACTTTCCCTTTATCCCCTTTGGAGGTTCCTTTTCACCTTGAATATCTTCAGAGGCAGATTTTCGTTTAAGCAAAGTTTTAAAACTAAATTTCTCTCGAGAAGCTTTTAGTTTTTTCAAATCAAACCCTACCAATTCACCTCCTTCGGTTAATCGAAGTGTAAACACGTTTCGAATGGGTTCGACACGTGTTGGAAAATGAAATGAAAACCAGTTTTTCTTATCAGATAAGAGTGGAGTTATTGGATTTTCTTGCTGATGCATGATCGTTGTAGGGGCTATTTTCGAAATTTCTGATTCAACTGGAATCCATGTTTGTTCAGAAATTGGTACTGATTGTGCATCATCATTTGGTCTGAGAATCGTATTTTCAATAGATATCGCTTCGAATTCAACGATATCTGACTCGTGTTCTTGGTGAGTAATATGTCGTTCTAATGACTCAATTTCTGAAATAAGATGTAATATATCCTTATGTGATTTTACAGAATCATCAGAGTTGGATTGATCTGGAATGTGTATCCCTCACTCCACCACATCTTTGTGATGTTACCCTAGACGCTACATAAATACATCAAATTCGTGTATAAAAAAGCTATCGATGTAAAATCAAGTATATGTTTAGAAATGAGTCACCCTAATTGTTTGATGATATACCAAATATGCTATATGATATTATATGCAGATTGTTTCGTATACTACTTCAGATTCATCACAGTGCGGGCAGTACATTTCAACCATCTGGATGCAATCATAGCGCCGCAACGGTATTTGTTTGATAGTATGTCCACATATTTTACAGACCTTACAGTAATCCATAAAAAAAATGCCCCATATAATATTAAGAAGAACATATATATAAAATTTTCCCAATATAACTTCTTTTTGATACCATAAGCTTTTCATATATCCAAAATATTAGCCTCATAACTATATCAAATTACAAAAAAAACCACTACAATACAGGCGAGACCATGGGAAAAACCATTATTCAAAAAATATTTGAACATCATTCAAACCAACCAGCACAAACCGGAACTATCATCGACGTTACAATAGATACACGTGTAGCGCGAGATTTCGGTGGCGCAAACGTTGTAAAAAACCTACAACAACACAACCTTAGCATCCATGATGCTACTAAAACGTTTTTCACCTTTGACTGCAACCCTGGCGGATGCGATCAAAAATATGCAGCAAATCAACATATCTGTCGCCTTTTTGCCCGAGAACATAATATCACCATTTTTGATATCAACGATGGAATCGGGACACATCTCGCGATTGATCAAAATTTCATACAACCAGGTGGCATTTTTGTTTCCACTGACTCTCATGCGAATATTCTTGGTGCTATTGGTGCTTTTGGACAGGGAATGGGAGATATCGATATCGCCCACACGTTTGCCTATGGAAAAACCTGGTTCAAAGTCCCCCCAACCATCAAAATCACACTCATAGGCACCCCAAAAACCCATACAACCCCTAAAGACATTGTTCTCAAAATTGCCCGAGAACTCGGTGCAAACGGTCTACTCGGATATGCAGCAGAACTTTATGGCACCTACATTGATACCCTTGATCTCAGTGGTCGTATTACCATCGCATCCATGGCAACAGAAATGGGCGCTATCATTATGCTATTCCCCCCTAATCAATCAATTATAGATTATTACAGAAACCGCTATAACCAAACTATCACCCCAGTTTATGCTGATCATGATGCAACCTATACACAAGAACTCGCTATTTCCATACAGGATCTTCCACCCCAGATTTCACGACCCGGACACCCTGAGGATGTCGTCGATGTAACCGCTGTAGAAGGAACCCTTGTTGATTCAGGATTCATTGGCTCATGCACCAATGGTCGACTTGAAGACCTTCGTGCAGCAGCTCGTATTCTTAAAGGTAAAAAAATTGCCCCGGGTCGCATACTAAAAATTGTACCGGCAACTGATGCCATATGGAAAGCAAGTCTTGAAGAAGGTCTTATAACCATTTTTAAAGAAGCGGGGGCCCTTATAGGATCTGCGGGATGCGCAGGCTGTGCCGCAGGTCAGATTGGACAAACCGGTCAAGGAGAAATCGCTATTTCAACAGGTAATCGAAATTTTCATGGAAAACAGGGTAAAGGAGATATCTACCTCTCATCACCTGAAACCGTTGCAGCCTCTCTTATAGCCGGTTATATATCCTCCGTAACTAGTATTCCAAAACATGCTAAACCTGTTCAAAAAAAGAATTATTCAACGGATAAAACGAGCCATAAAACAGCTAAATACAAAACCCCAACGCTTATACTAACAGGTCGCGCATGGGTAATAGCTAAAGATAATATCGATACAGATATGATTTATCATAATCGATATCTCTCCATAACCACCCTAGAAGAAATGGGTCAATACACCTTCGATAATCTCAAGGGCTATGAAAATTTCGCAAAAAATGTTAAACCAGGAGATATCATAGTCGTAGGAAAAAACTTTGGATGTGGTAGTTCCCGACAGCACGCTGTTGATTGTTTCAAATCGTTAGGAGTTTCCGCTATAATCGCTGAATCATTTGGAGCAATCTATGAACGAAATGCTATCAACAGCGCCATGCCAATTCTTACTACTGATGCCATCACGACAAAAATTAAACCATATGACGTCCTACAAATCGATTTAACAACCGCTACGATAAAGAATAAAACGAATAATACAATAATTCAGGCTAATTCCTTCTCTATAGTACAGCAAGAAATCTATTTACGAGGAGGCCTACTTGAGGGGTGAAAAAGAACTATGACAGATATGACCTTTGCAGAAAAAATATTGGCAAAATATGGACATCAAAAAAGCGTCGAACCAAACCAAATTGTTACTATCAAACCAGATCATCTCCTTACCCATGATAACACCGCAGCAATCATACAAAAAATTCAGCCAGAGTTACAACACTATGGTCTACATAACCCAAACCTTCCGATAATTGTTCTAGATCATGTGATACCAGCAGCTTCCGAAAAAACCGCAACTAACCATAAACTCGTAAGAGAATTTGTCACAACACATCATGTCAAACATTTTTATGACATAGGCGCTGGTATCTGCCATCAAATTGTTATTGAACAAGGTCATGCACTCCCAGGCATGATATTGTTGGGAAGCGATTCTCATACCTGCTCCTATGGAGCAATCGGGGCATTTTCTACAGGTATTGATCGAACCGAGGCAGCAGCGCTTTTACTTACAGGACAAACATGGTTAAAAGTTCCACGAAGCATCAAAATGACCTTAACAGATACATTACAAAAAGCGGTCTCTGCAAAAGATGTGATATTACATATCATCGGAGATATTAGTGCCTCAGGAGCAACATATTGTTCGGTTGAATTCCATGGTGATATCAATCAATTTAGCGTTGATGACCGATTTACCATCGCAAATATGGGTATTGAAATGGGAGCAAAAAATGCGGTATTTCCCGTTGATACCAGAACGATTCAATATCTTAAAGAACGAAAAATAGCACCAAAACAATATACTTCAATTGAACCAGATCCAGATGCCAAATATGCTTTCCAATATGAGTACGATCTGTCCACAATTGAACCTGTGGTAGCTCTTCCACATAGTGTAGACAATGTTAAACCTGTTTCAGAGATAGAAGGACTTGAAATACAGCAATGTCTGATTGGTACCTGTACGAATGGTCGTCTTTCAGATTTGCGAATAGCTGCTCAGATACTTGAAGCAAAAACTGTTCATCCCAGTACACGCTTACTAGTGCTTCCTGCATCACGACAAATCTATTTGGATGCGATGAAAGAAGGCATTTTTGATATTCTCACACAAGCGGGTGGTGTTGTTCTACCACCGGGCTGTGGTCCCTGTCTTGGAGCCCATCAAGGGGTATTAGCACCAGGTGAACGTTGTCTGAGTACTGCTAACCGCAATTTTAAAGGACGCATGGGCTGTAAAGAAGCAGAGATTTATCTAGCAAGCCCAGCCACTGTTGCCTGCACCGCGTTGTATGGTAAAATTACTGATCCTCGATCGATGGTGAACTAAGATGCGAATCTGGCAATACGGGGATAATATCAATACCGATATGCTTTTTCCTGGAAAATACACCTACACTTGTAGTGTTGCAGAAGAGATAATACCACATCTTTTAGAGGACTTGGATTCCAATTTTGCAAAACAAGTTCAACCAGGTGATATTATTTTTGCGGGTCATAATTTTGGTTGTGGTAGTTCTCGAGAACAACCCGTTTTGGGATTAAAAGCAGTTGGTCTAAAAGTAGTAGTCGCAAAAAGTTTTGCTCGTATCTTTTATCGAGCTGCGATAAATCAAGGATTGTTATTAATAGAATGCGAAGATGCTATAAATTCCTATGATGCTGGTGATACCGTTATTCTTGATGAAGATGCGGGAAAAATTGTGGTTGATGGAGACACGTTCAGCTTTCCGAAGTTACCTGCTGAAATTTTAGCAATCCAAGATGCCGGTGGTCTTTTAGCATACACTCGGAAGAAACTTCAAGGAAAATAAGAAAAAAATTATAGACTAACACCTTATTTTTTATAGTGTTATTCCAAATCATAGACTTCAAGGGTTTCAAAAAATTCTGGTTTGAAATAATATCCATAGGGGGTTTTTTCGATTAAACCCTTACGAATACATAGATCAAATAGGTCCTCAGAGTCGGGTTTGTTTCGGGTTGGGTTTTTTGGTCGTTGAACGGGGGGTTTCATATCCTCATCACCTCTTCCATCCCACCAGGGATGCTATATATTAACATGTTAATTGTTGCCATTTAAGTTATTTAAAGATACTCTGTCAAAATACCAGTGTGAAAATATCACGATTAAAAAAAAAGATTTTTTTATGGTGCTGTTGAAACAACTAACTCAGTAACGGGTGTGCCATCTGACCATAGTCCCATAAAACGTTGTTCTGGAGTATTTCCAAAGCAATATTCGTGATGCGTTTCATAGAATGCATAGTCTGTTAATGCATCAAATAATTTCCATGTGGAAAAGTAATCCATTGCATCGATGTTTAGAAATGAGTTATTATAGGCGCATGTGGGAGCACCATGATCTGAGCTTATCGATGGATAGCCATAGGAATCTGTTATTTGAATGATGTATTCTTTTTGAGATAGTGGGATAGTACTTGTTTCATAGAAAATTGTTCGTGCTGAGGTGTTTCTAACAACTGTGTCGTTTGCACCGACAATAACCAGCATCAGTGTTTCATTATTTATATCTGCAAAATCATAGGAACCACTATATCCTAGGTAGGGTTGTACCGGCATGATGGCTTTTGGAATTGGGAGTCCTGCTGTTTCTGCTCGTGCTGCCATATAGGCTGTTATACCACCACCGAGTGAGTGACCAACGATTGCTACTCGATCTTTATCTGGTATGATATGGGAATCATTTTCTAGGATTGAAAAAGCTGTTTTTACCGCATTTATTGCGTTGTTAGTATATTGGTTGTATCCAAAGAAAATATATTTTTGATAGCGGGGGTAGATTACGATATTACCGCGTTTGACAAGATGGTCAATCCAGGCTTGATAGACACTTGGGTAGCGTGCCCCCCATCCATGATTAAATATTATAATTGGGGCTTCAGGAGGAGTAGGTTTTGCTGGTGTGAAAATCCAGAATTCATTATCCCCGGATCCATAATTTGAAACATTTATTGCAGTGTGAGTATAATCATTGCCTCCGGGTCCAGTGGTTGGCTGTGGTGGTTGTTCTGGTGCTTTATACCCTGTTTGAAACCAGGTAAGTATTGCACTGTTGAAGGAGGATTGCCAGATATGATGACCCGCGGGATTTAGTAAAATAGCACTAGGTATCTCACCGTTTTGTAGTTCTTCATACATTTTGATTCCACAGGATGCAGGTACGAGGTGGTCTTTGATACCATGGATGATTAGTGTTGATGGATATTCAGGTGGGAAGGATTGTGGTGATGTATAGTCAAATACCGGGCCCTGCCAGGTTATGCTGTAGGAGTTGGCATTGGCTCCTGAATGGATACCAAGCGCTTGAAATTTGTTTCCTAAGGCGTATCCTATTCGGCTTGTCATGAAACCACCCGATGAAAAACCGATACAGCAAATATGGCTTAGATTAAGTGGCAGGGATGTATTGTGGAGCCAGGTGAGGATGGTATTGATGAATCGCAGATCTGATGATTCAGAAAGGTTTTGGGTTTCTGAGTCCCATGCTTTCGGACCGAAGGGGTATGGTCGGATGGAGTCTGGTGCGATGATGGCGAATCCTTGTTCGAGTGCTTGTTTGGTGAATTCGGTTTGTCGAGTACCCCAGATGTAACTTCCTTTGAGACCTCCTTTGCCGTTGTTGAACCAGGTTTCAGCATATTGGCTTGCGCCATGTAAGATAAAAAGTATGGGGTATCCGTCTGGTGGGGGTGTTATAGTAGGTAGTTGCCAGAGGAATCGTCGATTTTCGATCCATTCTTCGGTGTAATTTGGTGTTGGATTCGGTGTGTTTGCTGCGGTAATGAGTGGAAGGGTTGGTAATGTTAGGAGTATGACGAGGGTAATTCCGAGCAGTTTGTTTTTTATGATTTTCATTGATTCGTCTCCTGTAGACGTATTAGTACTAACAAGTATTAAAAGGTATCTTTTGGAGGGGTATTGGATACTCGGTGG
>JAHJFH010000085.1 GCA_018824925.1 Thermoplasmatota archaeon | reverse complement strand
GATCTCTGTTAAAACAGCAAAAGAAACCTGGCAAGAATCCCCCACTGATCTAGTAATACTTTATAACAATCAAATACTCACTTTAGAAAATATTGCTGAAAAAGAGACCAAATACAAGGCATTAGATAATTTTATTGAACCCTTAATTAACCCACAATATCTCACAAACCCTGAATTACCTCATGAAGAAGAATTCCTTGTAATCAGTGAGGCAATGCTAAGCTCATCAAAACCACTAGTCACCATAGATGGGTATTCATTTCATCTCATTAAAAGTGATGATCTTCGTCCATTATTCCAGAATCGTCACATACTCAAAATTGTAAATAATGAACCCGGGAATCTGCGAAAATTGGTAAATTATGCACGACAACTTTTCAGGGAAGAAGCAGAACAATTAATTAAGGATCTAAATTTTAGAAAATCCCATGATGATGTCATATCATATCCAGAACTTCAAAACTATCTATCAGAAGAACCATGGGACCCTCAGCCCGGACAAACATCCCCCTATCAAAAATATATAACACCCTCCGATCCGACGATTCAGAAAGTATCTCAAACAGTATCAGATAAATATGTTGCGTATCAGCTCGCAAAAACATGGACCTGGGTTTCGGATTCCCATCTTTTCAATCAGGCAGAAAAATGGTTACTCCCAGCAACTTTTCTTAGTGAATCTCCAACCTATAAAACAAACCCTGTGTCTGGAACACCCGCAAGTGATTGTTCAGAACAAGCAAACACCCTCTGTAGTCTAATGAGAACAATAGGTATACCCGCAGAGGATGTCCGCGTAGCAATTGGTAAAGTAAATTTTGATGGCACAATCGGTGGGCATGCCTGGGTAGAAATCAAGGAAGATAACCAATGGTTAGTACTCGATCCAACATCTGGACCATACTTTGATGATGAACAACAACGGGTAATTTCACGAAATGGGGTGGAGTATATCTACTGGAAATATCATCCCTATCCTATTGAAGAGATATGGGCATATTATAATGATCAATATTTTACTGATGAGAATGCGGAAGTAGCGGATGGTTGGGCAACCCCCTATGATGTTTTTCTGAATGAAGAAATGTTTGCCGGGTTTTTTAGTTATGATTCACAAAACCTTTACTTTTCTTTTATCATTATCGCAGCATTATCGGGAATTTTCTTACTCATTTTTGTGGGAACTCGCCTCTATAATTCCAAGAAGCCATAGAGCATATTTTTCCTCCCCAACCTAGGAGAACATGAATTTGTTCTCCTAGTATTTAATAAATTATTTTTTTTTCGTAAATGTATACACTATTTTTCTCAAAGTATATATATGATAATTTTTGATTAATTTTAGGGTTTTGAGTATACTATCTCACGGAGATGGGATAAATCATCTCACGTTCATGGGATGCCGCTAACGGGTTTTATGGGTTTGACGAAAATAATGGTTGATGACAACGCTGAAATGAAGTTAAGAGATAATGTGTGGAGGTGATGTTCAACGATATTCCAGTATTATGCATCTTTTCTGCAACTATATTTATATACCAAACAATTATATATATTACCTGGAGGACAATATTTTGTATATTGTATTTAGATATATTTCCGTCATAAAGAATGAGATTTAGAAATCGTACACCATCTATCATAAAATCAGCATCAGACGCAATGAATAAGTGTTTACTGCAACGACTAAGGTTTTTCAGATATGAAATTTTGTCTACTTGACATTTTGAAACGTAATACTTAAATAAGATAAGTCGCAAAGTATATCATTGGAGGATCTGGAGATTTTCCCTATCCTTTTCTACCCGTCTCTCCAAACCGCCCTTCCAGATTCCTCTACCTCTCCCTTTTACCATCCTCAACAATCTGATCAACCAAAATATCCTATTATCTAGAATCAGGTATATAATTTAATGATACTTGCATCTAACGGAACCTGCATAGATCGTGCAATAGCCGTACATTTCGATCGTAAAAGATACACAATAGGGACATAAACGGTTTCTGAAAACGATTCATAATTAGCCATCCCCTTACAAATGATAAGATCAGCGGCATCTAAAGCATCAGAAACCCTGGGAGGTAATCTAGTAAAATCTACTCCAATCGCAAAACACCCAGTGGTTAATACGATATCTGCATATTTATCCACTCCAGCCTCCTTAGCATCAACCATAGTAGCATCACTAATAATTGGTTCACCCCGAACCACCACCGTAAGATGACAAGAAGGATAGGCGCGTTTCAATTCATCACACAACACTGCATCAAAAACAATTTCTCCACAATTATCAGTGAATAACACAACATTTTTTGATGATTTTAACAACGGTTGTACTAAATGATAATCATCCCATCCCAATCCTTCTGTATACAGTCGTTGAAAATTATCCGTAAGACTCTTAGGGTCCTCACTTCCACCAGCTATACCAAAATCAAGAACATTCCCAATGATTGCACACATCGTTGCAGCCTTTACCCGATCATCCGTAGAATCAATAATACCACAAACCAACGGTATGAGTGACTGAGCAACCTCATTACTGGTCTGTTTCAATTCCAGATACGGGTCACTATCATCAAGAAGATCATACACTATTTTATGCACCTTTGTAGCAACCGCAGCACTACACGCAGAAGGATTATATAATTGACCGATGAGCACACATGCTTTTTTAATGACCTCAACTTTTCGAGACCCGTCGTGCTCATGAAGCTCAGACTCAAATATCACCCGCTTTAACAAACACGGTACACATTCTGGCTGAATTTTCATACCAACCCCCTCCGAAACCAACCTTCCCTATAAATGTTTACTGAACCAACTGCACCCCTAGTAATTTTGCAATAAACGGATAACACTCATCAAAGAAACTATAAAAAGACATACCACACACAACATATAACAATGTAGGAGACATGAGAATGAAAAAAATTATTGTCATTTGTTGTATCGTTCTTCTTCTCAGCATCATTCCAACTGCAGCAGGCGTTCAACTCCCAAAAGATAGCGAACCACACAATGGAATCATAAATAGAACCATTATACGAGGAGTTGCATTATTTCCCCGTGTCACCAACGGAGGAAAAAGCCTCACCTTTTTTGCGGTACGCGTCCATTATCGCACCATAACTCTCGAGGGGGTACTATCAGGCATTATCCGCTGTCGCCCCGTTACCATCCCTAACACGGTGAGCGGCTTCATCGGAAAATGCTACCTGATGGGAACCTTTCATGGCCCAATTGATATATTCCCATAAAATACATTCCCATCATACCTTTTTCCATTAATATATTTCATAAAACTATATATCATAACATTTGATACACATTTTTAAGGAGAGAAAAAAAATGTTATCCACCCCCACCATTGTTGTCAATGTTAAAACATATCTAGAAGCAACAGCATCATCAGCACTACAGCTTACACAACTCATGAATACCTTAGCATCAGAAACCGGCGCAAGTCTTGCCCTTGCCGTGCAAGCCACAGATATTTACCAATGCGCACACATCGGAAAACTCCCAATCTTCAGCCAACATATCGACCCAATAACCCCTGGAAGTCATACCGGATGGACACTCCCCCAGGCAGTAGTTCAAGCCGGTGCACAAGGAACCCTTATAAATCATAGTGAACACCGCCTCACCCTAGCTGATATTGATCTATGCGTAACCCTTGCAAAAAAACATCATCTCGACCATATTATATGTACAAATAACGTCACCACCTCCAAAGCCGCAGCTACCTTAACACCACAGTTCATAGCAATAGAACCCCCAGAGCTCATCGGGGGCGACATATCTGTAACAACCGCAAATCCAGATATCGTTGCACATAGCGTTAGATCTGTGAAAGCTATTGATAAAAAAATCCATGTTCTCTGTGGCGCTGGGGTAAAAAATGGAAACGATGTTACCAGAGCCATCGAATTAGGATCTGATGGGGTGCTATTAGCCAGTGGAGTTGTTAAACCAGCCAATAAAGAAGAGATACTCCGTGATCTCATCAGTGGATTACCCTAATAAAATAATTGAGATGTTATTTTGTCAAAATGACATTCTGCCAAAATAGCATTATATAACATAATGGACCTGTGGGCTGTAGATCCATCAGGCAGGTCTATGCCATAATTTTCCAAAAAATTGGACCTGCCTAACCATCCATCAAAAATAAAACAATATTTTTT
>JAHJFH010000084.1 GCA_018824925.1 Thermoplasmatota archaeon | reverse complement strand
TTTCTTATTACAATAGCCATTGGCAATACGACGATCGATTCGATGTTCATCACATTCTATTGCGATGCATACTCCATGGTTCATAGTCACCGCAAGAGGCTGTGCGCCACCCATGCCACCAAGACCGCCGGTGAGGACAATTTTTCCACGAAGATCGGATATGAAATGTTTCTTTGCACATGCTGCAAATGTTTCATACGTTCCTTGAATGATTCCCTGTGTTCCTATATAGCACCAGCTGCCAGCAGTCATCTGACCATACATGATTAGGCCTTTTTGCTCAAGCTTTCTGAACTCCTCCCAATTACTCCAAAAAGGAACTAGATTAGCATTAGCCATAAGCACACGTGGTGCCGTTTTCCATGTACGAAAAACCGCGACGGGTTTTCCGGATTGAATAACCATGGTTTCATCATTTTGTAGATTATGCAGGGTTGCGGTTATGGCGTCGTAGCTTTTCCAGTTACGTGCCGCCTTTCCAGTCCCTCCATAAATAATAAGATTTTCTGGATCTTCAGCGTTTTCGAGATTATTTTCCAGCATTCTAAGAATGCCTTCTTGTTTCCAACCTTTACAACGAAGTTTAGTTCCTCGTTGAGCAGTAATGTGTCTCCCCATAGGCGTCAAAGCTATGAAGGACAAGGGGTTCTTTAAAATTTTTGTATCCTAAGGTAAAAAGGAAGGATGGCTGGCCTCACTAGGAGGGGATGGGATGCACTCTAACAAAAACAACAACTACCAGCCCAATTCCTTCCACTGTATAAAAAGCATAATGCCCTATATAATATTTTCGTTTAATTTTAAAGTAGGGAGATACTCACTACATTGCTTCCCCGTAAAATGATTTTACCAAGTCGTCGTTTTGTCTCACCTTTGCTTTCCTCGACATCATCCATGACAAGATTCATGTATTCATCAAAGCCGAGAAGTTTTCCTTCAATATGTCGACTATCTTTCAACAATAAAGATAGCTTTTGGTTTACTGATTTCTCAAGAGTATCTAGTGGTAATGCCATGCAACACGGTAAGTAAGCATGCCTTTTTAAAAGTATTCCTTAACCAACGGGAAAAAAAGGGTTTTAGGTGGGAATACCGCCAATCATCAATGTTGGATCACCAAAGAGAACAAAAGACTGTGGGACTTTCACATCAATGAAAGAATCATCAGTGATAGAACTATCCCAATTAATTGGACTATAGGTAGTTATATAGTTCGTAATAGCATGTTTCCAAGCATCACCAATAATACTTTGGTTATCCTGACCATATTGTCTGAAGAATTCGACCTCAACCCAGTTTAATCCTCCATCAAATGAGTCTTTATCTTCTTTAGTATATCCCAATGCGGAGCAACCAAGCGTTGCAATTGATCCACCACCAATTTTACGGGTGAGCCACCAGCTCCAACATTCCGGGGTATACTCACCTCGATATCGAGAAAGGCTATCAAAGATGCGAAAAATCGAAACATCAAACTGACTATTATGACACCCGCTCACTACACAAACAGGGAGTTTTTCCATATTCTCAAGTTTTGGCATATGCTCAATGCTTAGTCCTGTGACAAAGGTCTTATTATTTGGTGGATGATTTCCCCAGGTCATAGGATTTCCATGGCCGACAAAATAAAGCAAACCACAGCCATTACTTATGGTATCAATAACGACTTGTGGGCCAGTAAGTAACCCATTACTGGTATAGAGCCGTGTTGGATTAAATCCTGAAAGATAAGAAAGCGCTTGCTCTGCATAATCCTCCCCTTCATATCCCGTCCAATTTGGATTCAGAAACTCAGGGTAAGTATCACCAGCAATTAGGACAATTTCTTTAAACCAGGGTTTTCCGTAGGTTTCCTGTTCATATTGAATAATTTTTTGAACCATAATAAGAACTTCAATAGCGTTACGAACGGGAAGACGACCAACCGCAATATCAGGGATTAGATCAATATTTTTATCCTCAGCTTCTTCACCAGCCCATTCACCAAAAACCCCATCATTATCAGTATCCCAACTTGAGAAGTTACCTTCTGCATCATAAATATCGGCGAAATAGAGATCGGTAAGATAATGAGACTCCCATCCATCATCCATAGCAACATATCTAACAGGAAGATGCCATTTCATACTTTGATGACGCATACCCCCAATTAATAATACATAGGAGATGCCCCATTCTTCTATAGCGTATTTTATGTAGAGTTTAACTTGTTCTGCTTCATCATGACCTTGACCAGTGGTATGCTGATAAACCTCATCAAGAGTCACCTTATGGGTGAAAATACCCATACTATTTTTATGGTCAACCAGTGTATCTAGCATGGCACTAAATGCTGTAGGTGTTATTATAAGAAGATCATAGGTTGGTTCAGGATTATTTAATAGTTGAATCTGATATGGTTGTGTCGATATTTTTGGTGCTAGTGCTGTTGCAACATTTGAACTGAAATTAATTAATACTAAAATGATGAGTAGTCCTATTGAAACATATTTTTTATTGATGTGTATTTGCATAGTTATCCCCTTGTATTTTTTATAGGATACAGAGTTTATAAACCTTTAGTTTCGGTTTTTTTTGTCATATTATGCTTTTAGGGGTATCCGCCAATACGAAGACTTGGATCACCAAGCAGTACCCATTGTTGTGTGGTTTTTGCATCGATTGCGGCATCACCAGCAGCTGGCTTATTCCAGTCGATTGGGTATTTATTGAGGTAATCCGTGATGGTATTTGCCCAGGTTTCACCAAGATGGGTTGTTCCATTGACACCATATTCATAGAAAAACGTGGGTTCAAGATAATCTCCAGCTCCCTCAAATGATATTTTATCTTCTTTAGTCATCCCTAACCCTGAACATCCTATGGTTGCGATTGATCCTCCACCAATTTTTCGTGCGAGTTTCCATCCCCAACATTCTGTTATCCAAGTAAAATAGAACCAGGGATCTTCCATGATTTTACCTAAGTGGACGTCAAATTCGAGGTTATGACAACCACCAACAACACATATGGGGAGTTTTTTTCCATTGAACAGTAATGACATAGAAAGAACTGAGAGTCCTTCTACCCATGTTTTTTTGTCTTCTGGTGGATGTGTACTCCATCTGAAAGGATTAGCATGACCATCCATATATAGAAACCCACATCCTGGGTTGATTGCTTTGAGCATATCTTTGGTACCGGTGAAGGAACCATCTGAAGTGAAAAGAGTGGTTGCATCAAACCCGGACATGTTTTCTAATACATGTTTACAGTTTTCTTCTCCCTCATATCCTGTCCAATTCGGGTTCATGGATGTCGGATACGTATCCCCGCCTGCAACAACAATACGATTGAACCAATCAGTGTTATATGCGGTAGTCTCGTAGGTGATGATTTTTTCAACCATGATATTGACTTCGATCTTATTACGACAGGCCAACCTACCAACAGCTATATCGGGGTAGAGATCAATATCATGGTCTTCAGAACTATTTCCGAACCATTCACCAAAGACACCATTATTATTGGTATCCCATGATGAGAAGTTACCATTCACATCGTAGATATCAGCATAATACAACTCAGAGATAAATGTTAGTTCACCCCAATCCACAAATGCATTGTGGCAGTAGCGTACTGGCATTAATCGATAGTT
>JAHJFH010000083.1 GCA_018824925.1 Thermoplasmatota archaeon | reverse complement strand
TCCTCGCTCCTGCATTAGGGATTTTTTATTTTTATTCGATATCAATCTCATTGCTAACGCAAAATCAAGAGGCGTTTCTTAATCAGCAGTTAATTCTTCAAACTACTGCTTTGATGATTATCACGCTTATAGCTGTTGATACGGCAATAATTGGTTTTTTTGTCTCAAAATATATTTCTAAACCAATTAAGGAACTACATGTTGTCGCTCAAGAATTAGAAAAAGGGAATTTCAATGTCCGGACCAATATTAAAACACATGATGAAATCGAACATCTTGGCATTGCTTTTAATGATGGTGCGGTTGCTTTAGCCAAAATGGATGAGGAGCGACAACAGCTTGATCGTGCTAAATCAGAATTTTTAAGTATTACCTCCCATGAACTGCGTACACCCATTACACCACTGAAGGCTCAACTACAGATGTTAAAGGAAGGATATTTTGGTGGTTTAAATGATCAACAAAAAGAAAGCCTTGATATTGTTCTTCGATGTACAGAGCGTCTAAATAAACTCATTGAAGATTTTCTTGAAATCAGTCGTATTGAGGTGGCACGGTTAAAATTCAATTTTCGAAAAACTGATCTGAACCTGTTGATTACAAATATTGTTTCCCTTATGCAGGGTTTTGCTCTAACGAAAAATATTGCCCTAGAAATCTATGCAGAACCACTTCCTGAAATAGAGGTTGATCCAGATCGAATAAGCCAAGTATTGCGTAACCTTATTCATAACGCTATAAAATTTTCACCATCAAAATCATCTATAGAAATTCATGCACAACCTCAACCCAATAATATTTTGTTTAGTATTAAGGATCGTGGGGTAGGTATGACAGCAGATGATAAAATCAGGGTTTTTGAGCCTTTTTTTCAGGTTGAAAAAACCTTAAATCGTGAGCATGGTGGTAGTGGTTTGGGACTTGCAATTTGTCGAGGTATAGTTGAAGCCCAAAAAGGAAAAATCTGGGTTGAAAGCACTCCGGAAAAAGGAAGTACTTTCTCATTTACGATACCGTATCAGCCAATCAGAGAAATTGAACCAATAAAGGTATTGTTTTCTCCCAAAGCGGATATTGAACGAAAACTTAGGGAAACGTTTAGTGAGGTTTTAGGGCCCATGGGGCTGGTGGAATATAATGATCTTCAGATTAAGAATTCCTTAGGCCAGCAGGATTTATACAGTTATATTGATTCATTACAAGCAGTTTGTGTTCTTGATGAAACAAGCGCGTTAACCTTCAAATCAAATATTACTCATATTTATGCAAATCGACCACTTAATCAAGTGGAATATAATTTAATTGAAATTTGTCCAAGGTGAAAAAAAAATGCGACTACGTGAACTTCTGATTGTGATGAGCCTAGCTATTTCACTTATACCTGTTGGTATAATTGGTGGATTTCAGGGTCTTGAAACCACTACAGCTTTCATAGGGCTCATCTTTGTGGTTACCTTTTTTGTATCAGCGATTATATCGTATGTAATCACACGACCTCTTGAAACACTTACCAACAATATCGATGAAATCAGTAAGGGTAACTTAGATGTGCGGATTGATTCAAGTGAGATATATGAGATAAATCGTCTTTCAGAATCCCTAAATCGAGTCCTTACAAGTCTGAAACTTGCGATACATAAAGTCGGTGTTAAAAAGGGTGAAATCTTCGAAGAAACCATAAAAGCAAAAGAAATTGCTGAAGAAAAATATAATAGCATTATAAAGAACCTTGAAGCTTGGGTCTGGGAACTTAATAATAAGGGCATCTGTACCGCATGCTCAGCGAAACTAACCCAGTATCTTGGCTATTCTGTTGATGAAATAACCGGAAAAAAAATCCATGAAATTCTCCCTGTGGACCATACTAAACAACTAAAAACAATTCTTACAGACATGGCACAAGGAAAAATCATTGAACCTGTATCTCTTTATCTAAATTGGTGTCATAAGGATGGACATGAAATATATACAAAAACAACCTTCCATCCAATATATACAGAAAATGGAACATATCTAGGGATACGGGGTATTGGAACAGATATTTCGGATCTTAAGAATGCTGAATTGAAAATCAGTGACCTGACAAAAGACCTTTCTGAAATGAAACAACGGATACATACACTTGTTTCTATTCAGCAGCCCGGTGACAAACAAGTAAATGATCCTTCGTTACGAGAACTAGATCGAGAAACACGTGAGGATATAGATCATACCTTATTTTTCAATGAAGCAACTAAAATCGTTGAAGCAGATCCTCATTTCTACCAAAAACTAGGATACACCCGTGAGGAAATTCTTAACATGAAACTTAGTGATCTTGAATTTCTTGAATCAACAACGGATATTCAAAATAAACTCAATAAGATAAAAAACTATGGACCTATGAAACAAAAAAGTATTATTCGTCGTAAAGATGGTTCATCAATTTTTGTTACTGAGACCCTTGAATATATCCCAGATCAACATAAATACGTCTGTTTGATTGTAGAGGAATTCTCAATCGATAAAAAAATGAGGGAATAACGAGTAATTTAGATTACTTGGTATTTAAAGGATCACCAGCAATTATTTATGCACATTTTCCATGTCCGGTTTCGATAAATATGATTCCTGCCTCCAAAAGATCTGAGGGCGTTTCTTATGCAATTCGTGACGTGATCCTCCCTGCAAATGAACTAAAGAAAAAGGGGATTGAGGTCCTTCACCTCAATATCGGGGATCCCAATAAGTATGATTTTGATACTCCTCAACACATGAAAGATGCATTATATCAAGCTGCTTTAGATGGTCATAATGGGTACACTCCATCAGAGGGATATCTTGAGTTACGACAAGCAATAATTGAACGTGAAAAACGACGCAATCACGTTGATTATACTCCAGATGATATTTGTATAACCACTGGTGTGACTGAAGGCCTTCAAACCTATATCAATGCATCACTTAACCCCGGTGATGAGTTACTTATCCCTGGTCCAACCTACCCACAATATTCTCTAATTACCCGCTTTATGGATGCAGAACCAATCTCCTATCGTTGTATTGAAAAAGAGGGCTGGAGACCAGATGTAGATCATATTCGAAAACTAATATCCAAACGAACAAAGGGCATTGTTCTTATCAACCCGAATAACCCCACAGGGGCTCTTTATCCAAAAAGGACTATTAACGAAATCATTGACATCGCTGGTGAATTCGAAATTCCTATCCTTTCTGATGAAATTTATGACGATATTGTATTCGATGAAGAGCAACATGCAACTGCAAGTCTATCTAAGGATGTGCCTGTCGTCACCTTTAATGGATTTTCAAAGGTTTATTTATGTCCAGGATGGCGTATGGGGTATACTATGTTTCATCATAGGGGAGAACTAGCCGAGGTTGAAGATGCATTTATGCGCATAGCTCGATCCCGCCTTTGCGCAAGTTCCGTCTGTCAACTTGCTTCTATCGCAGCACTCAAAGGGCCACAAGATCATATTAAAAAGATGAATGATAAACTCAGAGAACGACGAGATTTTTCGGTTAAACGACTTAATGAAATCGATGGCATTTCAACAGCAAAACCACAAGGAGCTTTCTATATTTTCCCAAAAATTGATGCGATGGAAAAGAAGATCTGGAAAGATGATAAAGCATTCGTTCTTGACCTTCTTAAAGAATCTCATGTTCTGGTTGTTCATGGTAGCGGTTTTTGTTCGACATATGGTAAAGACCATTTCCGTGCCGTGATACTCCCCCCAATGGAAACCTTAGAACGAGCGTTCGATAAACTTGAAATGTTTATGAAAAAGCGGCTGAATTAACTTATAAAACAGCATTCTAAATAAATCAACAGAAACCATTTTTTTTTAAGTAATTGAGTGAGTAAAACAATAGATTTAAATAACCAATTATCTAATCGAAAGTGGTTTTATTTATGATTATTGCACAATTAAGTATTGCCCCTATTGGAAAAGCAACAAGTTTACATACTTACGTACAAAAGGTCATTGATATACTCCAAAGTGAAAAAATTAGTTTTGAAACAAATGCAATGGGTACCATTATAGAGACGGATTCATTAGAAAAACTTTTTACAGTAGTCGAAAAAGCACATAAGGCTGTGCTTTCAGCTGGCGCACAACGGGTGATAACTGAATTAAAAATTGATGATCGTCATGACAAAACCGCGACAATGAAAACAAAACTTGCACAACTTAATTTCTCCCAGAAAACCTAATTCAAAACAGTTATATGCCCTATTCTTATTTTGGACCTCGGGAAGGTCATTATTGTGGTATCAAAAACACTTGTAGAAATAGTATTCCATGGCCGTGGTGGACAGGGGGCAGTAACCGCCGCTAACTTGCTCGTAGCTGCAGCCTTAAATGATGGAAACAAAGGTGTACAAGCATTCCCCTTTTTTGGTGCAGAGCGACGTGGTGCACCTGTACGCGCGTTCGCTCGAATCGCTGATGAAGAAATCCATCTAAGAAGCGAGATCTATACTCCCGATATCGTAATAGTCCTTGATGAAAGTATCATGGATGTTATCGATATAACCAGCGGATTAAAAAAAGGTGGAAAGCTCCTTATTAATACGAGACGAAAACCAAACGAATTATCTTTTTCAAAAACCTTCAAAGTTGCTACAGTTGACGCAACAGCAATTGCATTGCATCATGAAATCCTCGTTGGTGGTATCCCTGTGGTGAATACACCTATTCTTGGTGCTGTCCCAAGAATCCTCGATTCAGTAACGCTTCAATCCATACAGAAAGTTATCACTAAAAAATGGAGGATAGAACTTGCGAAGAGAAACGTTGCAGCTACACAAGATGCTTTTGAACAAACAGAGGTGAATTTTTGAAAAAATACAAGGTTGTATCCAGTATTTCCTACCCAAAATTAGGTGCCATGGGAAATACCGGTAGCTGGCGGGTATTTCGACCTAAACTTGACAAAGAAAAATGTGTGAAATGCCTCCGTTGTTGGATTTTTTGTCCAGAGGGAAGCATTATCCGCAATAAAGACGATTCTATATCAATTAATTATGAGTACTGCAAAGGTTGTGGTGTGTGCGCATCAGAATGTAATGTGAAAGCAATAAAAATGGAACGGGA
>JAHJFH010000082.1 GCA_018824925.1 Thermoplasmatota archaeon | reverse complement strand
TATGTATCTCGTCAATAAATAGAATAATCTGACCCGTGGCCTCATCGATCTCTTTTAACACTGCTTTTAACCGATCTTCAAACTCACCTCTAAATTTTGTACCAGCAATTAATGCACCCATATCAAGAGCTGCAACACGCTTATTTTTTAAGGTTTCTGGAACATCGCCACTCACTATTCGTTGTGCCAAACCTTCAACAATCGCGGTTTTCCCAACTCCCGCTACTCCTATTAGTACGGGATTATTCTTAGTTCTTCTTGATAGAATTTGTATAACCCTACGGATTTCATCATTTCTACCAATTACCGGGTCAAGCTTACCAGCTTGGGCTAATTCTGTTAAATCTCGTGTGTATCGTTCTAGTGCCTGATACTTCTCCTCAGGGTTTTGATCAACTACTCTCTGCCCACCACGTATCCCAGTCATAGCATCAAATATCCTATCCTTTGTAACTCCCATTTTTTTAATAATTTTTGGTGATGAAGGGCTATCTTCTTCTGCAATAGCGAGAAGCATGTGCTCTGTGCTCAGATACTCATCCTTCATAGACTGCGCTTCTTTCCATGCGTTTTCAAGAGTCTTATCTAAACGAGGAGTCAAGTATATTTGTCCTATTCCACCCCCTACTTGCACTTTTGGTAAGGAACTTAAATGCTGTGCAAGATCTGTTTTAAGTTGATCGATATCAACACCAATTTTTTGTAATATGGGAACTACAATGCCCTTTGGCTGCTCTATCAGTGCTAACAATAAATGTTCCACATCGATCTGCTGATGACTATATTGATCTGCAATGTTTTTTGATTCCTGTAAAGCTTCTTGAGCCTTAATTGTTAATTTATCAAGTCTTATTTTACCATCATCCCACTATATTCTAAATTCCTTTATTCAGATCACCTTAATTTTCATTGCACTAATAAAAGTTATGTGGTCAATAAATTAACCATATCCAAAAAAAATCGGATTTTTCTGTAATCTTTTCTATATAACTTTTTTTGAATAAACTTTGATTTGTATATGTAGTATTGATTGGAATAGTTATTGGAATGCTGGTAACCACGCTGCTTCCCCCATCCATATCAGTAACCCCAACATTTGGAAACAAAAAAGAAGTCTTTAAAGACTGCTACATTGAAGCAACCGGTGATGTTGAACCAAGCGGGGAATTTATTCATTAGGTGATGTTCAAATACTTCTTTATACGTCCCTGGGTTGATGACCGTGCCTTCGTTTATCTCTAGTTAATAGAATTCCTTAAACCCGAGGTTACGGCCACAATATACACAGAAAAAAATGATGATATCCTCTGGAAAGATACCTGCCTTATTGTTGTATAGGGAATGAGACTATTTTGGTACAATGGGATCTATACCACTGAAGGTTCCACTGAGGATTAACTCATCGTCAACTTACAAGGTAACGCAAAAGCAGTAATCGTCTACACAGAAGAATAAAGACTTTTCATCTAATCCTTTTTTTTGCTCGTCCCTACTCATACAACGTTACTCATGGTTATACTATTTAGAAATCAACGGATTTGCCATACCAGAAACAACATTCCGAATACCAATAAAAATCAAAGAAACCGCAACCAAATAAATCAACAGAATTAACCCAAAAACAGGATAAATAATTACCGCAATAGAAAAACAAAAGGTAACCAATCCAAACACTACATACAGCCCCCGAACCCATTTTTTGATCTTCTTCGAATAAATACCCGTAAAAACATCGGATATCCCAAAAAGAACCAAACCAAAAGCAAGCAAAAGAATCAGACTCTGTTCCGCCAGACCAGGAACAACTAACGCAACAAATGCAAGAAATAACGCAAGGATACCAATACCCACTCGAGAAATATTAAGCCACTTCTGATGTTTTTTACCCATTAAACCCGATACTATTCTTCTCACACCAACAATGATAAGAGCAAAAATAAGAAGCCAAATTAATGACAAAAGCGCTACATCAGGATAAACCAGTACAATAAAAGAAAGAAGTATCGCAAGTATACCCATAACCACCTCAAACGCACGTAATTTTTTACTCACCATAATCTCACTAGTTGTTTTTTCCATATCGATAAACCTCCACCCAATTTCACAGAATCATTAAAAAAAACCTTAATAAACTTTTGCAAAAAACAAATAGTCGTAGAACTATTAATAAACAAAACGATATTCCCACCCCATAATGATAGGAGATAATATTACCATTAGTAGTGTCACCCTTGCACATCTGATCTATTTTTTCATCCTGTTTGCCATAACCGTTTTTGCCAGTAGACTCATCAATACCCTTTTATTAGTCGACACCCATCGACTCTAATACACTATGACCATCATCTCCCACAACCAAAATAAACACCACAACAACAACTTTTAATACAAAAAACATCGTTTATAAACACCGGTCATCATGGTTCATGGTATCCCCACAGATAATAAAACCTACAAACACAAAAACCGTACCGATATCAAATGGCTCTGCAAAGACCTCAATATATGGCGACAATACATCGAAAACTATATCCAACAACAAAACCACACAGAAGTAACAACTACTATTGAAGAAACACATGCAACACAACCAATTCTATCTTTTGTCAATATCTTCGCAATATTATTTCTTGGCTTCACCGGAACCATAGCACTCCTCACTGGCATCTACATACTCCTCCAAGGCACCTATATCATCGGTGTTTTCCTAACTATCATTGGAGCTATCTTTCTAATAAGTTTTATCCTCTACCAATACTATCGATAAAAAAAAAGAAAACCCATCATCAACCTATTTTAAAATAACTATAAGGTTTGATAAATAATCCCCGCAGCAGCAACCTGTTCTTTATCAAAAAACCCACGGACATCAATTAAAATACCCGGTTTTTTCATCATCTTCTTCAACGTCGTAAGCTTTAGCGTTTTAAATGCATCATGCACCACCGTCAAAATCACTGCATCAACACGAACCTGATTCATATCAGCTACCGCATCTATAGTAAACCCTTCAATCATCTCAGGTGACAACAACGGATCATACCCATACACCGTACATCCATGGTCCTTCAATAACCGTATAACCTCACGCACCGGGTTTTCACGCGTATCCGGCACATTTTCCTTAAAGGTTAACCCTAACACCAAAATATTCGACCCATTCAACGGTTTCTTCACGCTATTTAACGCCTTTAACGTTAAATCAAATACCTGCCGTGGCATTGAATCATTCACAGCTCGACCCGCCAGAATCACCTGTGGATGATACCCCAACAACTTTGCCTTATGGACCAAATAATATGGATCAACTGGAATACAATGACCACCAACCAACCCTGGCGTATAGCGATGGAAATTCCATTTCGTTCCCGCAGCTTGAAGCACCGCATGGGTATCCAACCCCATTTTCTCAAAAATAAGAGCCAACTCATTTACCAATGCGATATTCAGATCACGTTGAATATTCTCAATCACCTTAGCAGCCTCAGCTGTCTGAATATTCTCAGCAACATATACCTTGGTAATCCGACGATACATATCAGCAAGAATCTTTGTAGTTCGCGCATCCTGTCCCGATACAATCTTAGTAATCTTATCAATTGTATGCTCTGGGTCACCCGGGTTCACCCGCTCCGGTGAATACCCCACCGTAAAATCCTTCCCACAGACCATACCTGAGGCCTTCGCAAGCACCCTACCAACAATCTCCTCCGTTACTCCCGGATACACCGTCGACTCAAGTACCACAATCGCACCCTTCTTCAAATGAGCACCCACGATCCCCGCAGCACCAATCACATACGACAAATCAGGCTCCTTCGATGGCGTCACCGGTGTTGGCACCGTAATAATCACCACATCAGCACGCTCAAGCACCGAAGGATCCGATGAAACTGCAAAGGATGACTGGCTCTTTGTAAGATCACGCACCTTCCGTGCATCAACATCATGCCCCACAACCGAATAAAACGGGGCAAAAGCCTCCGCAAGGGGAAGCCCCACATACCCCAGACCAACAATCCCAATACACTTAATATGTGAATCTTTCGTCATAGCTACACCCGGTTTTAATCCTTTTTTTGAAACCATACAAACGTCTCCTTTAACCCATCCTTCAGAGAATACTCCGGCTTATACCCCATACTCTTCTGGGCCTTAGAAATATCCGCCAATGAATGCTTAATATCACCAGGTCGATCATCCTCATACTTCACCTGAACCGAAGCACCACTCAACCGGATCAGCATATCAGCAAGCTCCGTAAGCCGAATACGACTCCCACACGCAATATTAAACACCCCCATTGCCGTACTTTCCGCAGCCTTAATATTCGCTTGAACCACATCCTTCACAAACGTAAAATCACGGGTCTGCAACCCATCACCATACACCACCGGAGACTCACCATGCAATAACCGAGAAATAAACTTCGGAATCACCGCCGCATAATCACCCAACGGATCCTGCCGTGGCCCAAACACATTAAAATACCGCAAGCACGCCGTCGGAAGCCCATACACCCCTGAAAACACCGTACAATAATACTCAGCCGCCAACTTCGCCACCGCATACGGTGACAACGGCATTGGATTCATATCCTCATGTTTCGGCAACGTCGGAGTATCACCATACACACTACTTGAGGAGGCAAACACCACCTTCTTCACACCGGCATCACGAGCAGCTAGCAACACCTGCAACGTCCCCTGCGTATTCACATTAGATGACCGCACCGGGTCCTTCACACTACGTGGAACCGACGGAAT
>JAHJFH010000081.1 GCA_018824925.1 Thermoplasmatota archaeon | reverse complement strand
GTAAAGTCAATATGGATGCGATATTATCAATAATTCAAATGCCACCTGGTATACCCGTTGGAGCTGTCGGTCTTGACCGAGGAGAAAATGCTGCGTTACTTGCTTGTGCAATTTTAGCCGTTCATGATAATAAAATCCAAAAAAAATTATTAGCTTACCGGGAAACTATGAGAAAAAATGCAATAAAATAATATGGAGTTATCAACACATGTTTCGACCGGAAGATTTTATAGCTGATACTATCGCTAATTTAAAAAAAACCATCCCTGAAAAGGCACTTATAGCATTTTCTGGCGGTGTAGATAGTACGGTATCAGCCGCCCTTGTACAGAAAGCAATAGCTGACAACCTTATCGCCGTTCATGTTGACACAGGGTACATGCGAAAAAACGAATCAAAATTTGTCATCAAAACTATGGAAGAACTTGGGTTAAACTACCGTTTTATTGATGCACGAAACGATTTTTATCAAGCCCTTGAGGGCATATCTGAACCAGAACAAAAACGTAAGATTATTGGAGAAAAATTTATCCATATTTTTGAAAATGTCGCAGATCAAGAAAATATCCAATGTCTAATACAAGGAACAATAGCACCTGATTGGATTGAATCTGGTGACGCCCTTAGAGCAGTTATAAAATCGCATCATAACGTCGGTGGACTCCCAGAAATTATGAAACTCAAACTCGTTGAACCCCTGCGAGATTTATACAAAGATGAGGTGCGCAAAGTCGGCCGTATCCTTAATTTATCTATTGCAGAACGACAACCATTTCCCGGTCCCGGTCTTGCGATTAGAATAATCGGTGAAGCAACACCCAAACGAACAGAACTTGTTCGCGAAGCATGCGATATCGTCGAAACCGAAATAGAAAAAGCAGTGAATGATGGAAAGATGGGGCGCCCCTGGCAATACTTCGCCGTCCTGATCCCTATAAAAACTGTTGGTGTTCAAGGAGATCAACGAGCATACGGCTACACAATTGCCATACGAGCCGTACAAAGTATTGACGCAATGACCTGTGCATTCAGTACTATCCCTCATCAAATTCTCGACAAAATATCAACAAAAATAACAAATAAAATGGGTGCGCATATTAATCGAATAGTGTATGATATAACAAATAAACCACCAGGAACCGTGGAATGGGAATAAAAAAAGATATGACACGCATTTATGTAATCGATAATGGTGGGCAATGGACCCATCGAGAATGGCGAACATTACGATACCTTAATGTTGATACAAAAATCATACCAAACACTGCATCCTATAGCCAACTTGCCCAAGAAAATCTCGATGGTTTAGTATTATCAGGAGGTGCACCACGGGTTGGCATTCAGGATCAATTAGGTAATTGTGCAGAATTTCTTAAAAACGCTAATATCCCTATCCTAGGAATCTGCGCAGGGCATCAATTCATGGCACGATTTTTTAATGGAACTGCTGCGCCATCAAAAACCCCTGAATTTGGTCGAGTTACCTTATATCTGCTAAACTCCTCAGATCCATTGTTTCAACAAGTCCCCCAAGAATCCATCGTATGGGAATCCCACCATGATGAGGTTACCAACCTCCCTCCCGCATTCATACATCTAGCAAAAAGTACAGATTGCTTCATACAAGCAATGCGACATCAGACGAAACCCTATTATGGTCTACAATTTCATCCAGAGGTTGAACACACTGAATTTGGTGAACAAATTTTTAAAAATTTTGTCCACATCTGCTCTAATTATACAAAATAAATCATAAAAACACCTATGATTTCTGGCCCCATCGTTTAAAAAGAGTATTATCAATTTTTAATTGATCCAACACTTTTCCTACAATAAAATCCACCAAATCACTAAGTGATTGTGGTCGATGATAAAACCCAGGACATGCAGGAAGAATAATTGCACCTGCCTCACGCGCAGCAACCATATTACGTAACCCAGCAAGCTCGAGAGGTGTTTCACGAATGACAAGTACTACGGGACGACCCTCCTTTAATTGGCATAAAGCAGCACGCGCAAGTAAGTTATCTCCATATCCATTTGCCACTGCAGCAAGGGTCTTCATACTGCAAGGCATAATTATCATTGCATCTAAAAGAAAAGAGCCACTTGCCGGACCAGCTAACAAATTATCATTTGCATAAGTCGCTGCAGCTTTCTTACTTAACTCAGAAAATGAAATACCCTCTTCGTGACCCAGAATTTCTTTACCCGCATCACTTACAATAAGAAATATCTCATGGTTCTCTTTCTGAAGGACTTCAAACATTCGAATACCATAAATACACCCAGAAGCCCCACTAATACCAAGCAAAACACGCATATCCTCCTACCTTCCTTGAATCGCCTTAATGATTTTACATAAGGTTGTAAACGCCTGCGGATCCTGTTCAAGTGCTGTACCTGTAACAATTATATCCGCTCCAGCTTGAGCCTTCGTTTTTGCTGTTTTCACATCACGAATCCCGCCACCAACGATAAGAGGAATGTTTACCTGCTTTTTTACACCAGTAATCATTGAATCTGAAACCGGTTTGTTAGCACCTGAACCCGCCTCTAAATAAAAAAAACGCATACCAAAATATTCTGAAGCTAAGGCATACCCCACCGCAGTTTCAATATCGTTTTGGCCAATTAGATCAGCATCTCCAACTCGACCAGCAGTCATACCTGGTTCTACAATCACATAACCCATTGATATTGGTTCAATACCAAATTTTTGAATTAGCAAGGACCCTTTCACATGTTCACGTATCACATAATCCAAATTCCGTGAATTCAACAAACTCATAAAAAAAACCGCGTCAGCATATTTACTTAAAAAACGTGCTCCTGAGGGAAACAAAATTACTGGAAGTGATGAATTATCCTTAATTGCTCGAACGGTTTCATCAACCTGCATAGGAGATGATAAGGTTGAACCACCAACCATGATGGCACTACTCCCGGCAGCGGTAACTTCATCAGCGATTAACCCCGCCATTTTTGGCGTCTGCTTATCCGGATCAAGCAAAGAAAAATGAAGTTTTTTTTGTATAGCCAATGAACTTAAACGGTCACCTATCCCAAACATAACAGACGAAGTATACCATCCCGCCGCTATTTATTCTTTATGCCCCGGAGTTTTTCTTTTCTTAACTATAGCCTGAATTACCTCCGCAGATCCGGCTGCAACAACACTTGTTCTCTCATCCAAATTCAAACCCATATCCAACTCCACCCCCCATCGATTCTGTACGATTCCGCCTGCTTCACGAACCACCAAAGAAGCAGCAGCAATATCAACAACACGCAGATAGTCCTTATCAACATAATACAAATCAATTGCCCCTATCCCCACTAAACACATTTCTAACGCTGCTGAACCCATTGATCGAAGATTATGCTTTTCAATAACCGCTCTTGCCTGATTCGTACAATGCCTCCCTAACAACACAGATAACACTAGATCAGATCCAGGAACTTCACAAGCAGCAATACGTTTATTATTAAAAAAAGCCCCACTACCCCGTACTGCAATAAATTCATCACTTGTCGGAATATTTTTAACAATCCCAAACTCAACATCAGACAATCGTTCATACCCCACGGCTAACGACACACCATAAAAAGGAATCCCACGACACGCATTTCTAGTTCCATCGACAGGATCAAGAACAAAAACATATTTACCACCAAAATCAACAAACCCACATTCCTCACTTAATAAATTTACCGGAACTGAAGATTTTTTTAAAACCTTAATAGCCACATCCTCAGCTATCTGATCGATAAATGCCGTAGGAGATCCATCAGCACCAATACCAACAACCTTTCCCATTTGAAAAAATTGATCAGCCATCTCGCGACGAACCTTACGACTAATTTTCTGAACAATCGATACCGCTAACCGTTTAACCTCCGCATTCATTATTCAACACCCTTTCACCATAATACTGAATTATCCATTATCCCTCGATGTAGCTAATACATCTTTTTTCAATGATAAATACCAAAAGATAATAACCAACAGAATGCCTGAAAGTACAGCCCCAAAAGTAATCAACAGGTTCTCAGGTGTTTTTATAATAACATCACCAGGTTTTCGTAATGCACCAAGCATTAAACCTAATAAAAAAGATAACGTAAAAATACGATAATGATGCAACAAAAAAGAAAGCAACCGAGAAAACGATAAAATTCCGACCAAACCACCAAGAATATAGATGAGAATAAAAACAAGACCTGTTCCATCCAAATGTATAAATCGTTGTAACTCTCCAAGCATGAAATCATATTGTCCTAAAAACCAGAGAATAAATGCCCCAGAGATTCCTGGTAAAATCATTGCACATACGGTTATAACCCCTGAAAAAAAAATCACCAAATATGAATGTGAGGT
>JAHJFH010000080.1 GCA_018824925.1 Thermoplasmatota archaeon | reverse complement strand
GTAATCATTATTAGGATCTGAAATGATTACTGATAGTGAAGTAACTGAAATTGGTATATTATTTACAGCATTTGAAGGAGATGGTGATAAAATTGATGGTGGATTATTAGTAGGAGATTGCTGTATAGTAAATGTATATGTTTTAGTTGTTGTTAGATCATCACCATCTGGATCACGAGCTTTTACCCGCCACCAATATTTGGTGTTTGGTTGATTCATGGTTGTTGGCGTATATGAGTATACATCATTACCAACATCATTAAAGAACGCAACATCTTGCCATGTTCCAGAAGCATTTGTTGATATTGTAATATCCATTAGATCATAATGAAAATCGATTGCATGAATGCTTATGATGGGATTTAAATCAACGTTTAATGCACCATTCTCTGGGTACTCCTCTTTAAGAATTGGTTGAGGGGCCCCTGGAGGTGGTACATAGACACCAGCCCCCATATTTCGTTCACTATAATAAAGGCTATTTGTGCGAACACGCGGGGTTGGAGCATATGCAGAAGTATCGTATACTTTTATTATTCCACTATTTGAAATAAGTATCAATTCATTTTGTCCCTCATTGTCTATATCTTGGACGAGTGTTGATGCGATTGAACTTGTAGGTATTGTTTCAATTAGTTCATATTGGTTATTATAGATCTTTACATCATAACGGGCACCGATTATCTCAAGTTTTTCATCACCTATAACATTTGCCATTTTAGGAGGTTCTGCAAAAGAGTCAAGAGTCGCATCGAAATCCCAATTACCAATATCCCAAATCTTGGTGGGAGAAGCGTCACAAGTGATTAGTTCTAGATTTCCATCATCGTCTATATCATAAATTGAAAATTGAGAATGCCCACGAATACCAATTCTATTTGCCCATTTACCTGTTATCCTCTCGCCAGTTAAACCATTTATACAGTAAACGCCCTGGCCGGTTGTTCCTTGTTCATATCCGGGGGATTGTTGTATAGCTACTGCATCTAATATCCCATCTAGATTAACGTCTACTATAGCTAAACAATGACTACTGCAACTTACTTCATCATCCTTCCAAATTAGATTCAATGTCGCAGCATCGTAACATTGCATTCCTTTTCCAAGTCCATAATCTCCATAATTTGAACCGCGATCACTCATAAATAATTCAAAATTTCCATCATTATTAACATCAGCTATTGAGAGACCACCCCAGCATGGTCTCCAGGCAAATACTTCTTTAAGGATAGCTCCGTCAGTTCCTCTTAACTTTCGAAGTCTTCCAGTTCCATCTTCACCATGATATACATCAGTTGAACATATATAGACATAAGGGTATCCATCACCTTCAATATCAGCTATTACCAAATGTTTTTCCATTGAATCGGCATTTGTATTATACCAATATAAAGTACCATCAATTGCATGAAGAGCTATTGTTCTACCATATGCTGCTACAACTAATTCTTCCAAACCATCATTGTTTAAATCGTGGATCTCAAATGGCGCATGAGTTGAAATACCACTATGCTGATATGACCATATTAATTCTCCCGTATTTCCATTTAGACAAGTTACAGTATCTTCACCTGTAGCAAATACTTCATATATCCCATCCTTATTCACATCTACAGCTAATGGGCCAATTGAAGTTTCAGCGCCCGTATTATAAGTCCATTTTAAAACAAATGGTTGCGCAATAAAAGCATAGCTTTCATTTATCCATATTAATCCGTTAAAAACATTTACACTCCAATAATATTTTCTATTCTTTATGGTCATATTATCAGTGTTTTGTGTATATCGACCATTTCCACCATAATAAGTACCTAATATTTGCCATGAACCAGACATATTTGTTTTGAAAATTACAATATTGTTTTCTATATCACAATTTTGGATTTCAACTGATAAGCGTGGGTTATAATTAGCGTTTATATTGTTTGGATATACATTTGATATATTTGGTGAATCAGCAATAGTTGTATCATTATCTAACACCATAAATATATTTGAAAGTAACAATATTATTATTGTAAACTTTGTTAAAAGAAAAGTGATTTTTCCCATGCCCTCTGACCTCACTACT
>JAHJFH010000079.1 GCA_018824925.1 Thermoplasmatota archaeon | reverse complement strand
CCCAGAATGGTCTGATCTGTTCTTCATTATCATATCCGGCATCCATAGTTGCGCGTTGTGGGAGCCGCCCGGTGTTCTCTTGTATCTTCTGCATCATAGGCCGTAGTTGTTGTTTGTCGTTCTGATCCTGCACAAGGTCGGTGGCGACAATAACCTGACTGCTGGTATCTACTGCAAGTTGCCCGTTGAATCCTTGAATGTATCCAGTCCTGGTTTTCATCACACGACTGTCCGGGTCAGTCGTGTTTGCCACTGCAGAATCCTGCGGGTTCTGTTCAACCTTTTTTAGTTTACGGCCACGCAGTCGTTTCCCTGTCTTCTTTTCGGTCTCAGTTCGTTCTTGTTTTTTCTGATCGTACTTGTTTTTCTTCTCTTGCTGTCTTTGTTCAATGATGGTTTTTGCTTTTCGGATTCGTTCCAACTGCTCCGTTTTGGTTCGGAACCCATCAGGGAGCTCATCACCACGTCGGTCTTTGCCGTAGATACGGTCTTCTTCAGTATCGGTTTGTTCTGTTTTTTTAAAGAGTTCATGGGCGATCCTCTGCAGATGTTCTTCTGTCTCCGTAAGTTTCTGATGGTTGTAGTTCCAATCGATGCTTGCATTGGCTTTTACTTTCGTCCCGTCAATCGCGACGGTACCAAGTTTCACGAGGCCTGCTTCAGAACACAGGTTCAATACGTGGGCAAACAATTCTTCTAACGTTTTTAGGTGGATTTTTCGGAAGTCGCTGATGGTTCTGAAATCAGGGAAGTTTCCGGCAGCGAGAACTCGGAATGCAACGTCTTCGTACATCGCTTTGTTGATCTTTCGGGATGACGGCATCCCGATGCAGTATGCATAGGTTAGTATTTTCGTCATCATCCGCGGATCGTACGGTGGGTTCCCGCGATCGGACTGCTCGTAGTAGTTTGTTATTGCTGAGAGATCTGCATGGTTGATGAGGATGTCGATAAAGAAAGCGAGATATCCTTCCGGGAGGCATTCTCTGATATTTGGAGGAATTAATAGCTCTTGATTTGGATCATAAAAACGATATTTTTTACCCATCTCTTTCACCTTAGAGATGTGTGCCTGTTGTCTCCGGATATAGATAGCGATATTTATCGTGATTTGGGTATTACTCGGACAGGCCCCTAATTGCTTTTAATAATATATATCCTATATTTTACGCTCCTGGAGTTGCTCCGGTGAGTAGAATTTCCGACTACATTCTGGACAGATGATCGGTGATTCATCTGATCGTCGTATCCATCGATTACCGCAGAATGGGCAGTTTTCTCGCTTGATAGTCTATTCCCCAAAAACTTTATTGAAACAAGGATTAAAAAAGGTTTTTGTTGAGATCAAGCAGTCTTTATAAATCATTCATGGAAATTGTGACTCAGGCGATAATTTATCATCCAAAATATATTGTTTCAAATCAAAACGTAGAGAACATAATTGCAGAATTAAATTATTAAAAAAAAATTACTACTTTTTGATCATATCTTCTTTCCGATAATGTCTACCTGCCCAGATAATCTCCTTTTTTACACTAGAAACCAAAAGACTATAGGCATATAATAAAAAGATAAGTGGCATAAAAAATGGATATAGCACCAGTCTACCAAAACGAGATCGGGGATAATTCATAAGCTTTCGAAACACAAGAATTCCAATCAAACCATACACAATTTCATAGCCAATTGGAAGGATAAGAAGAATTCCTGGTACCATATAGCCTAATGCAATGATAATGAAACCAACGGGTATAAGAATTTGAAGAAGAACAAGGGCACAAAAGGATAAATAAAAGATGGAGGGATAATACCACCGCATCCACGTAAATTGCTGGGTCCCCCATCGAATAAAATCCGTAATAGTGATCTCAACAGGACTTTCAGCAACAGTTTGAGGAACAAATTTTATTAAATAACCTGCTTTTTTTACTACCTCAGTTAGCAGTAAATCATCTGAAAAACCTGTGTTCCATCTTTCTGCAATGTTGAGCGACTCAAAAAGGGGTTTTCGTATAGCCATTGATCCACCCCAGGCATAGTTACTCATCGAAAGAAAAAGCGACGTCATTGTTGCCATGTTCCACGCAGCAATAAGCGTTGTTTTTAAGGACGTGGGAAAAAACCAACGAAAACCGGTTGTTGCACCAATATGATCATTTTTTAGTGGAGACACAAGATATGCTAACCAAAGACGATGTGGAAGAATATCAGCATCAGCAAACACAAAAATATCGGTTTCACCCACATATTTTATACCAGTTAACAGTGCTGCGATTTTTCCACTTGAGCACGGATTTTTTTCAGTAAAAATTACATGAACATTCCGATATTTTTTTTCAAGAGACGCTACAATAGGAAAAGCGGGATCTAGTGTTGAATCAAGAATTATTACAACCCTATAGTTAGGATACTCTTGGTGAATGATTCCTTCAAGATTCTTCTGTAAATTTGGGATATTCCCTTTACAGGGTACTACTATTGTTACCTGTTTTGAGGTATCTATACGTGGTTTTTGTTTATTTTTGATATAACCGATAAATAAAATACTGATGAGACCTAATGACCCAAGGGATACCAGAATCCCAAGTATCAAAAATATTTGATACAGCATTGTATACATATTACATAGAATTCATCTTTAAAATTATTGTTATGGCACTTTTTGTGGAAATAACCAAAAAAAGCTGAAAACAAATCATAAAAATAATTGAAATAAACATAAACTCCTGAACCTAGTATCTCAATTGCTCTATCTTCCTATAAATATTTAAAAAGATCCATGGCCAACATTAGGTTTTTTATGACCTTTTTATATCCCCTTAGCTATTGACGATTAACCACTATTAGGTGGGGGAAATGAAATTTTTCAACTCATACGAAGATGAGATCAGAGCCAAAGCATATGCCACACTCGAATTCAAAGGAACCTATCATTTAGCATTCCGTGATCTACCATCAATAATTTCACAATATGTTTTTGGTAACAATGCAATTGATTTTGGTTGTGGCACAGGTCGCTCAACACGTTTTCTAAAAAACTTTAATTTCCAGGTAATTGGTGTAGATATCTCCAAAGAAATGCTCACTATAGCACAAGAATTTGATCCTACAGGGGATTATCGACAAATTTTCAAAAACGATTTCTCCCAACTCAACGAAAATTCTTTTGATCTAATCATTTCAGCATTTACCTTTGATAACATACCTACAATGAAAAACAAAAGAGTGTTAGTTCAAAAACTCACTCGACTATTAAAAAATGATGGGATATTTATTAACCTTGTGAGTTCCCCTGAGATTTATGTCCATGAATGGGTCTCTTTTTCAACAAAAGATTTTCCAGAAAATAAAGGAGCAAAAAGTGGTGATGTAGTACGGATTATCACAAAAGATATCAATGATAAGAGACCATGTTGTGATATTTATTGCACCGATAGTGACTATAAAAAAATATATGCCGCTAGTCGGTTGGAAATTGTTCATGAAAAACGATCATTAGCACTTGGTAGTGAACCATATAAATGGGTTAATGAAACCCGTATTGCACCCTGGGTTATTTATGTATTAAGAAAAAAATGAATTATTTCAGTAACCTTATAAATAACAACCTAAATTTAGTGGCTATCACTATGTCTCAGACACCAGTAACTCAAAAGTTAAAATGCCCGAAATGTCAACATATTTTACAGGCCCAGGGGCAACCTGGGCAACAAATTATTATCAATTGTCCAAATTGTGGATTTCAAGGATCATTCCGATTTCCCGGTGCACAGCATGATCATGCCATTATATCTGTACAGAATCTGTCAAAATCGTTCAAAGATGTTCATGCGGTTCAAAACTTATCATTCTCTGTGCAAAAAGGTGAGATCTATGGTTTACTCGGTCCAAATGGTGCAGGAAAAACAACGACGATAAAACTTATGCTCGGGTTAATTCATCCTGATTCAGGTACTACAATAATTAATGGTCATGATATCAAGACACAAGAAATTTTGGCAAAACATAACATCGGTTTTTTGCCTGAGCGATTCACGTTTTATGAAAATCTTACACCCCTACAAACAATTCAATTTTTCTGTGAATTAAAAGGAGTTAAAAAATCGGTAGCTCCACAGCTCATTGAGGAAGTTGGTTTACAGGATGCCATTGACCGGAAGGTGGGGACATTTTCAAAAGGTATGGTCCAGTTATTAGGAATAGCCCAAGCCCTTGTGGGGAACCCTGATGTATTTATTCTGGATGAACCAACAAGTGGTTTAGATGCTCGATGGATTAAAATTGTACGGGAAAAAATCAAGATGCTTAATGATCATGGCGCAACCATTATTTTTTCATCGCATAATCTTACCGAAGTTGAAAATCTTTGTAACCGCGTTGGAATTATGAACCAGGGGCGGTTAATAGCTCAGGATACTGTTGAAAATCTGGGTAAATTACTCCATATCTATCCACGTCTTGAAATCACGATCCCCAACCTCAATGGTGTTGTACCTGAGGTTCTAAAATCAATCGATGGGATTCAACATGTTGAGGCATATGAAAATATCCTTCGCGTCACTTGTGCAGCTGGTACGCGAAGTCAGGTTATTGCAGCCTTAGAAAAAACGGGATTCAAAATTGGTTTTATCCAGCCGCCAGGTTAACTTATTTTTCTTGAGATAGATTATGATTTCAGCGCGAGTAGTTCCAAGAAGCGGCCGGATAACCGAGTTATG
>JAHJFH010000007.1 GCA_018824925.1 Thermoplasmatota archaeon | reverse complement strand
TCATAAAGCCTTAACGATGGCGTATCCTCGGGGAGGAATTCATTATAGTCAAAACCAGTGTTAATCTGGGTTGCACCTGTTGAAAAAATAACTGTGATTATTAGAACCGCAAATAGGATCTTTTTTTGATGTGCCATTATCTTTTGTGCGACAGCCCCCATTATTGAACGTACAGAATAAAATTTCTTTTTCCTAACCACACTTATCTTGTTTTTACGATCTAGAATATAACGTAACGCTGCAAGGATGGATATTGCGGTTAAAAATGTGTAGACCACGCCGACAGCGAGAAGTATACCAAAATCACGTACAGGACCGATATTTGAGCTCAAAAATGAGGTGAATGCAATTACTGTGGTTATCATAGCAAGAAACATTGCGGTGCCAATATCTTGAATAGAATACCGTATGGCCTCACCAGGGGTACGTCCCTTTTCTAATTCTGTACGATAGTTATGAAATAGATGAACAGAGTAATCAACACCCAACCCAAGTATTAGGGGTGTAAGAGCGACAGCAATCACGTTAAAATCAATGCCGAGAATCACCATGGTACCAAATAACCAAATAGTGGAAATCGTTAGAGCAAGCATAGCTAGAAAAACATAGGATAATTTTCTGAAATTTAAAAATAGTATTCCAAAGATGATTATGAATATAGGCGGTGCAATAATCATATTTGCCGTGGTGGTAATTCCATTGATCTCACTAGAAATAATTCCCTCTCCTGTTACTTTAAGAGAAACTGCGGAATCTTTTTGATCAAGAAGTGATATTTCTTTGACTAATCTGCTATTACGCCTGATATTATCCTCATAATTGTCGCTCGTTTCTGTTTCAAGAATTATAAGGCTATTCAAGGGAATATGATTGGTTTGAAAATTCGCTGGTAGAAAAGATAGACTACTTGCCTGGATCTCCCTAAAAAAGTTGGGATAGATGAGAAATTCTTGTTGTGTTTGTTGGATTTCTGATTCGTCAACAATTGTCCATAGTATTTGTAGATCTTGCGCAGCAAAGGTTTCTGGGGGGGCCTGACTTTCCTGAACGAGCGCGAATAATTGATCAAAATCATCCCAGCTGATCCCTCCTGTGCGCAGTAATAAACGTTCAACTAGTCTACCAAGGACTGGTCGTTGTCGTAGACGCTCTAACCGATTTAATAAAAAGGTGGTATTATAACTAATTAGACCACCTTTCCTTAATAGACCAGGATGCTGATAATATCGTGAACCAATGGTAAAGTTAGATAATTTTGCGGGTAATTGAATTGAACCAAATTGCGGTGCAATTCCATAGAAACCAAGTTCTTGTCTGGAAACCTCAATAGAAATGTTATTGGATTTCGTATCAAGTGTGATATTTGCCGTTTTTAACGGAACAGGGAAATATATTGTTTGTCCCGGGGGTCGTACCCATAGATATGCTTGGGTTGTGTATGAATAGAAAAGGGTGCGTGATCGAATCTTTGCTATTAATTCATTGACATTTGTACGAAGTCCTTTTCCAAATTCCCAGAGAGGATGCGCCGGTTCAATACGGGCAGCGATTTGATAATCAATATCTAATCGTTCATCAGGTTGAATGAGGTTATTGAAACTAATATACCATTCCACAATATTTGACCCAGGAACTGCTGGTTTGTTGTTTTTACTATAGTGACTTAAATCATACACTTCAATGGTAAATTCATAGGTTGATGAAGTATTTCCGAGATAACCGTTTTTTATATCAAGGCTATTAATCTGTTTTCCAGAGATATAAGGGAATGTTTGATATTCACTTGGTTCATTTTTATCATTTGATTCCAGAAGTGTAAGCATATCAAATGTTGGGGGGGTCAGAAGATCATTTAAAGCGATTTGTATCTGAGAGTCGGTACAATTTTCAAAGGGTTGACCAAATTCAATTTGACAAACCACATTGACAAAGGTGATGAATGATAAGGTTGAGTTAATCTCTGGTTTTTCAAGCAATGCTTTTTGGATAGTATATTGTTCTCTGAGTGCGGATGGAGTAATAGTGCTCTCCGCCTGG
>JAHJFH010000078.1 GCA_018824925.1 Thermoplasmatota archaeon | reverse complement strand
CTTTGTGTTTTACTTGTCTCTGTTTTTATAATCGACTACGTAATCGCATTTGGTATAGTCAATATTCCTTTGCCTGGACATAAAGGCGTAAGCGCTACTTCTTTGTTGAGTGAACGAACTAAGGATATAGGAGCAGAGCCAGCAGCGTCTTCTAGGATGCAGTTGCTCAAGCCACTATTAACTGCCAGTCTTGAGCAACCTATATTTGGAAAAGGGTTTGGTGCAACTGTTACGTATCAGAGCGCAGATCCAAGGATTTTGGAACAAGAGGAAGGCGGGCTGTACACTACACATGCATTTGAATGGGGTTATCTTGGGTTTTTGTATAAATTCGGTATAATTGGTCTGATAATATACGGATATTTAATATATAGTATTTATAAACACGGATTAAAAGGTTTCAGCGAGAAAGACAATGAACGTACTCAGAATATTGCAATACTTTTCGGCATCAGCGCATTATTAGTCACACATTTTTTTACCCCATATCTAGACCATCCGCTAGGAATCGGGTGGATTATGGTAAGTTCTTTAGTGTTAACTATAAAAAATAGATGAATATCGCAGATCAGAAAGTTTCATTAGTTGTAGCTACGTATAACGGTGAGCAATATATGCCTGGTTTATTTGAATCAATTAATAATCAATCGCATCAGCCGTCTGAGGTAATTGTGATTGATAATGCTTCTACTGATGATACTGTGTTGAGGATTGGGCAAGTGTATCCAGATATTAGGTTATATTCGCAAGAAGTAAATTTAGATTTCGCTAGGGGTTATAATAAAGGAATGTCATTAGCGCAGTATCCTTGGGTGTTGATTGTTAATCAAGATATGATCTTGGATGAGTTAGCAATTGAAAAAATGTTGCATTTGATTTTATCTCAGTCAAATGTGGCAGCAGTAGCTCCAAAGTTATTAAGAATATTACCTGATGGTTCCAAGTCTCAAATTCTTGACGGGTTAGGGTTAGTCGGTAATAGAGCTCATCGTTTTTTTAATATTGGCGAAGGTGATAAAGATAATAATGATTTAACTAGTCATAATGTATTTGGACTATCCGGTGCAGCAATAATGTTTAGAAGAGCAGCGCTAGACTCTATCGCACATACCAATGATGAAGACGTGGAATATTTTGATAATAGATTTATTTCATATCAAGAAGATGTTGATCTGTCGTATCGTTTTTTGCATAAAGGATGGCAGATGATGATAGAGCCACAAGCTGTAATCTATCATAAAAGAACAGCTCAGGAGTTAAAAAAATCACGAGGTTTGGCTAAGGATCGTAAGGAAAAATCATATCGTGTGCGCGGCAATTCATATCGTAATCATCTTTGGTTGCTTATTAAAAATGAACCTTTAATAAATCTGCTGTTGTTTTCTCCTTGGATTGCCCCTTATGAAATGGCTAAGTTAGTATTTATTCTATTTGTAGAACCGTCCACACTGAGGATTTTACCATCACTTGTTAAAGGTATACCAAATATGGTACAAAAACGTAGGTCAATATTAAAAAAATCAAAAATGTCAGCAAGAGAATTAAGAAAATGGTTTATAAAATGAAACTTTCATTTGTCATCCTAGCGTATAAAGAGATTGATCACTTAAGATTGTGTATTCGCAATATTGAGGATCTTCACTTATACGAAAATGGAATAGAATACGAAATTATTTTTGCAGATAATGGTTCTAAAAATGGGTTGGTTGAGATGGTTAATGAAATGTTTCCGCACGTCCGTATCGTTAAAAATGGAGGAAATTTAGGACATCCAGCAGGTAATAACAGAGGCATCTCTAAGGCTCAAGGTGAGTATGTGGTAATGATAAATCCAGATATAATTTTTCGTAGCCTCGATGATGTAAAAAGGATTGTTAATTATCTAGACAGTCACGAAGACGTAGCATTCTTGGGGCCTAAACTGATGAATCCGAACGGTATGATACAAAATTCATGTTATCGTCGATACACTTTATGGACCCCGATATACAGGAGAACTTTTTTAGGGAAATTTGGGTTTGGAAAGAAAGATATCGCGCGTCATTTGATGCTAGATTTTGATCATAATCAAACTCAAGAGGTAGATTGGTTATTGGGTGCATGCATTTTTTTGCGAAAGAAGGCGATAGATCAGGTTGGTTTAATGAATGAGGATCTTTTTCTCTATTTTGGTGATTATGAATGGTGTGATCGTGTGCATGCAGCCAATTGGAAGGTAGTCTATTTTCATGATGTAGAAAAAATATTTCATTATCATCACCGTGAATCAGCATCTAGTCGATTTTCTGTAGCACAGATGCTTTCATACGTTACAAGAATACACATCAAGGACTGGTTAACATATTTAAAGATAAGCAAAAAT
>JAHJFH010000077.1 GCA_018824925.1 Thermoplasmatota archaeon | reverse complement strand
GATCTCGGCCGTGCACCAACCTATACAATCATTGACATCGAAACTAATGAAATCGAAATACTTCAAAACACCAGCGATCACAGAGATGGTGCCTGTCACCCCACTGAATTCTTCTCAGAAAAAGGCATAACAACCCTCCTACTGTGCCAAGACATTGGCTATGGCGCACTCTCCAAATTGATCGAACAAGACATAACGGTATATACCGGTGCTAATGGACAGGTAAAAGACGCACTCGCAGCATTCAAAGAACATAAATTACTTCAAGCCTCCATGGATACAGCCTGCTCAGGTCATGGCCATCATCAATGCCATTGTGGACACGATTAATGAAAAGGATGTGTAAACTAATATGAAACAAATACATTATAGCGATATAAAATCGGAAATACCATCAGAGGACGGCATTAAAGATGTCACCGTACGCTGGCTTATCTCAAAAAATGATGGAGCCACACATTTTGCCATGAGACTTTTCGAAGTCCAATCAAATGGATATACCCCATTACACCAACATGATTGGGAACATGAAGTTTTTATCCTCGAAGGTTCAGGTATCACTCGAAATAAAGAAAAAGAACAATCACTGCATACTGGGGATGTCATCTACATACCATCCATGGAATGGCACCAATTTATTAACACCGGATCTGAACCCCTTAAATTCATATGTGTCGTCCCAATCAAATGATCAATAAACCCAATTATTAACTATCCGATCTGTCCATTGTAAAAAAATTAATCGATATATAAAAATCGGATATGACATGTCAACCTACTCCAATCATGACATTCCTGAATAATACTCACTGAAACAACAAAAAAATATTTTATTAAAAACAGCAAACCTATGGATACAATCACCGATCCTTCAATTGAAATGCAACAACTCGCTAAAAAAATACAACAATGTTGCTCATGTGAACTTTCCTCCACTAGAACACATATCGTTGTAGGCACAGGAATAATCCCCAGCACCCTTATGTTTATCGGTGAAGCCCCAGGAAAAAACGAAGACCAGCAGGGCATTCCCTTTGTCGGACGAGCAGGAAAAATATTTGACCAACTCCTTAATTCAATTCAATTACATCGCAACAATGTTTATATTACCAATATCCTAAAATGTAGACCACCAAAAAACCGAAATCCAACAATACATGAAATCACCCGCTGCTCCACATGGATTGACCAACAACTCAAAATTATTCAACCCCAGGTTATTGCACCTATGGGAAGTTTTGCGACGCATTACTGCTGCTCAAAATTTAATATCACCTTTACCACCATTGGATCAATGCATGGAATCCCCATGAAAATAACCCACAGAAAATTCACCGGAACACTGTACCCCCTATACCACCCTGCAGCAACTATATACAACAACCAATTGAAACACACACTATTCGATGATTTCAAAAAATTAAACAAAATACTATCTACAATCCTCTAAGATACGCCATAATCTTTTTTTCAATATCAACTAATTATCTTGTTATATGATCTGATAATCACTGATGAGCTTTAAATTATCTTTTATGTAATGATATAATAAAAAAAATTGATAATTATTTTACATATTTGGTAATATCCCTTTATAGAGATGTAGATTTAGATGGAGGGTATCTTTAAATCCTATGACTTTTTTGCAGGTATTGTGTGTTTAGCAATTCCTGGAAAAATAGTTAAAATTGAAACAGACAATCAACATGCACTCATTGACTATGGTGATGGTACAAAACGAAAGGCCAACATATCACTTGTTGAGGTAAAAAAAGGAGATTATGTTTTAGTGCATGCTGGTTTTGCGATTCAAGTAGTTGATAAAAAAGATGCTGAAGAAACTCTTGATCTATTTCGCAGTATGTTAACTGCAGATGAGGATGAGTAATGTTTAAACTACGTGATAAAAACCTTGCTGGAACAATTATCGAAAAACTACAAGGGTCATCAACATCGTACACATTTATGCATGTCTGTGGAACCCACCAAGATGCTCTCGTAAAAAATGGATTGGATAAACTCTTTGAAAAAGTAGGAATTATTGTAATACAGGGGCCAGGATGCCCAGTTTGTGTTACATCTCCTACAGAAATTGAGGAGGTTATCTATCTTGCAAACCAGGGAATAACGGTTGCCACTTTTGGTGATATGATTCGTGTTCCAGGTGCCTCATCATCGTTACAACATGAACGATCAAAAGGGTGTGATATTCAGACAGTATACAGCATTGAAGATGCAGTACAACATGCAATTGCTCATCAAGATAAAGAAGTTGTTTTTATGGCCGTTGGTTTTGAAACAACTGCACCAACCACAGCTATCGCGATACAGTCACAACCTCCGGATAATTTCTCAATTCTCTGTTGTCATCGAACAATGCCTGCAGCACTGAAAGCAATACTTGATATGGGTGAACGGAAAATTGATGGTTTTATCCAACCCGGTCATGTGTCAACAATAATTGGAACTCACCCCTATGAATTTATCTCAACAGACTATCATGTACCACAAGTAATCGCTGGATTTGAACCACTAGATATCCTTATGGGCGTCTGGTTGCTTGTTCAACAACATACAAAGGGAACAGCAGAAGTCAAAAATGAATACACCCGAGTTGTACATCCGGAGGGAAATCTAAAAGCACTGCAAGTACTCAACTCGGTATTTCAACCATGTGATATGAAATGGCGAGGGTTTCCGATAATAAAAGGATCAGGTCTTGAATTAAAATCAACCTATCGGCGCTATGATGCACGTAAACGATACAAAGATTTACTTACCCATCTCCCATCAGATGAATTCACAGAACCACCCGGTTGCAGATGCGGCGAGCTCCTTAGGGGATTATGTACACCTCATGAATGCCCCTTATTCGCTAAAAAATGTACACCAGACACACCCATTGGCGCTTGTATGGTTAGTGTCGAAGGTAGTTGTAATATCGAATATCG
>JAHJFH010000076.1 GCA_018824925.1 Thermoplasmatota archaeon | reverse complement strand
ATTTTTATCCCCCCTGTTCAGTCATATGGCATCTTTGGCTATGCTCTCTACTGTTCGGTTGATGCAGATGATATTAAACCATGGCCACCAAACTACCCACCCTCAATTCAAGCGATCTCTCCCCCTCATCAGGGAACCAATATTTTATTATCAACGACTGAACTGACGTTTCGAATTGAGGATACAAATGATGATCTCATGAGCTATAGTGTTACCACCCTCCCCGATATTGGTGGTGGTAATGAAAATACTGTTGAAAGTGGTGAATATAGCATCCCTATTACTGGTTTAGAGGGTACACAAGCCTATGAATGGACTGTGACAGTTACCGATGGTGAAAACACCGTAGCAGAGATCTTTCGTTTTACCACTGAACCAGTTGCACCGGAGGTTGCAAATCCGCAACCAAAACATGGTGAACGTTATATTGCCATCAATACCTCAGAACTCCAGTTCCATCTTAGTGACCCCCAAGAAGACCTCATGGACTATACCGTCGAAACCTCACCTGATATTGGCAGCGGAAGTGGATCACATATGCCCGAGGGCACTTATAGCATACCGATATCTGGTCTTACCTATTCCACCATCTACACTTGGTACATCAATGTTACTGATGGTGAACATCCAAAACATGAAACATTCTGTTTCACCACCATTCCTGAAGGCATAATAATTTTATATCCAACAGATGACACCCGTATTGTTGTAGGCGTACCAAATAACAATTACGGAGCAAGTACTGCTACGTCTGTACGAAATGAGGGATCTGGTGGAAACTGGGAATGGGATCCATTAATACGCTTTGATCTCTCTTCAGCGCCATCAAATATCACGATTTTAAATGCCTACATAAATCTCTATTATTACAAAAAGAAAGATAACAACCCTGCAGGTCATGATCTTACTCTCTATAGAATAACGAGTGACTGGGATGAAATGACTGTTACATGGAACACCCAACCCACCTATGCCCCCACACCAACTACATACGCAACAGTGCCATCAGCACCCAGTGTGTGGATGAGTTGGGATGTCACCAATGATATACTCAATTACCAATCGGGAATATATACTAACTATGGATGGAAAATTATGGATGAACATTATTGGGGTGGAGCTAATATCCCAATAACATATTTCTACACAAAAGAAAATGGAGATAGTATTCCCTATCTAGAAATACAATATTAATAAAAAAAGAGTTTCTACAAAACGGGAGGAAAAAAAAATGAACAAAGGACTTCGGATAAAAATCGTAGGCTGTATGACAATAGCAATATTTTTCTTATCAATAATACCAATTAGCACAGCACACAATAATAACGGTACCGTTAATGAAACACCATCAATATCAGCTCTTGATGAAACTCCACCATCAGCAGTTGCGATATGCCAATTATACGATGGAATTCTAACCATGGACTCTTCGGAAATAACGATCACGTATCAACAAGCCGTGGAACTTCTAACTATACTTAAGAATCTAGCTGAGACTAATGCAAAGAATCCACTATCTGAAGAAACCAAACAACTTCAACAAGATTTATTATATATCGCGAAAGACACACAATTACTTCCACAGAATTATAAGTTACCGAAGATACTTCCACGTGAATTCTCAAAAATCCACCAATTAATATCTGTTTCACCCATTCAAGAAAATAAAGCAACAGAATTTTTTTGTAACTATGTATCAACAGGATCAGGTTCTGCATTACCGGTCATAGTATTTCCGAGATTAATCCCAATATTACTTACTCCCATTCCTCGATTATATCTCGGATGGTCAGCATATGATGGCATAACCTCATGTGGTAACCTTATGGGCCAAACAGGATTTATTGCAACCGGTGCACAAAAAGGAATCTTACTCGGCTTCTGGGGAATTGGATTTAGTATCTTTCTCCCTCCATTTATGAACTATGGACTATTTGGTTATGCCTTTTTTGCATCGGTATCCGCAGAAAATATCCGGTTTTTCCCACCAAATGAACCACCAATTCTCAATGCCGTGTTTCCATTAGATGGCGCACAAAATATTCCCATTTCAACAAATGAACTGCAGTTCTATATTCGTGATCCTGAGGGAAAACTAATGAGGTATAGCGTGTCAACATCACCAAATATTGGATCTGGTACAGGAATTTTGAAGCCAAAAGACACCTATGCTGTCTCGGTATCGGGTTTACAACCATCCACCTGGTATCAGTGGACGGTAGAAGTCTCTGATGGAAAAAACACCATTGAAAAAATGTATAGTTTTACTACTGCACCAGCAACATAGTCGTTAAACCACTAACCTTCTGTAAATCTCTTCTAGACTATAATTAAATGGTAAAAAGTCGGTTATGGTTTTATATAATCAGTCATTTAAGGTAATCTAATGGGGAATCTTGATGTTAAGGATCGTCGAATTCTATATGAACTTGATATACATACACGCCAACCAATTACCCGGATAGGAAAAAAAGTTGGGCTTCCTAAAACATCAGTGGCATACCATATTAATAAATTACAAGGTTTAGGTATTATAAGATGTTTTTACACAGTTATCGCTGCATATAAACTTGGGTATACTAGTGTACGTGTGTATCTGACGTTTCAATATGCCTCACTTGAAAAAAGAAAAGAAATATTACAATATTTTATCGAAAATACCTATACATATTAGATTGGATCTATTGAGGGTCCATATGATCTTGTAGTAATTATGTGGATTCGAGAGTTAGCAGAATTTCATCAATTTTGGAAAAAAAATTTAATGCGATATCGAGATTTTTTTCAAGAGGGGCGGTTCTCTATTTATCTTCAGTTATTACATTTTCCTAATTCTTATTTACTAGATCAATATTCACAGCAGGATCGGACATAGTTTGAAATTATTGGAGGGCGATCACAGGCGACTATTGATGAGTTAGATATGAAAATTCTTTGGATGTTATCAAAAGATGCACGTATCCCATTATTAGAGCTAGCTGTAAAAACGGGAACAAGTGCTGCTACTGTTTCAAAACATATAAGACAGTTGCAATCTCTGGTGTAATACAAGGATTTCGAACAGATTTGGATATCAGTAAAATCGGTTATAAACAATTTAAGGTTGATATCGATTTTCGAGAGTACGGTAAAATAGATGAAGTGACGAGGTATGTCCAGCAGAATCCGAATTTATTGTATATAACAGTGACTGCTGGCCATGCAGATTTAGAGCTGAATTTCCGGTTTTCCTCAGTTGCACAAGTTGGTATGGTAATGGATGATTTATATTCGAAGTTTCCTAATGTTATACGGAGTTACAAATATTATTATATCACCGAGATTCATAAATTACAATATATGCCTCAGCGGTGATACTTTTCAAATAGTATATGTTGAAATCAGATAATAGTATGATTTTAGATTTATTATTTATTAATAAAAAAAGTTGGTAATTGCTTGGAACTCATTTCGAAGATGGTTGGGGGGCATTAATTAGGGAGGAAGGATATGATTATGATAGTTTTTATAGCCAATAAAAAAATGCTTAGTGTCATAGCATGATTAAAATACGATAAATGCTATTACTCCATCGGTGCAT
>JAHJFH010000075.1 GCA_018824925.1 Thermoplasmatota archaeon | reverse complement strand
TAGCAGAAAAACTCAAACTCCAAAAACAATTCGAAAAAGAACAACAACTCAAAGAAAAACAAAAACATCAAGAACAACTAAAAAAACAAAAAGAAAAAGAAAAACTTGAAAGACAAAAAACCCTCCAACACAAAAAACTCGAACTCCAAAAACAAAAAGAACAATGCCTCCTGGAAAAACAAGCAAAAAAAGAATTAGCAGAAAAACTCAAACTCCAAAAACAATTCGAAAAAGAACAACAACTCAAAGAAAAACAAAAACATCAAGAACAACTAAAAAAACAAAAAGAAAAAGAAAAACTTGAACTCCAAAAACAAAAAGAACAATGCCTCCTGGAAAAACAAGCAAAAAAACTCAAACAACAAGAAATAACAGAACAAAAAGAACAAATAATATCTAAAAGCAAATCACTACCTCGAGTCAGACTCCGAAAAACTCCACCTAAACCACCAATAGAAAAACATCAACAATCCACCACAGAACCATTAGAAGATAATCCACCACAACCTCAACCAGAACCACATCTAGTAGCCAAAGTAAAAACCTCAAAATCATCAGAAACTAACGTAGTAACTGAAATTGACAAAGAATTAGAAGAAGTACTCAAAATTTTAGATAAACTACTAGCCGAACTCCCTGAAAAAGTCATTCAAGATTTCGCTCAGTCAAAAGAATTTGTCCTCTATGAAAAGATTATGAGTCGATATAAAAAATAAGGGATAGCAATGGGTCTTTTAGAAATAGTACAACAAAAAAAAATACACTCTCAAGAGAATGAACAAACAATAGTAAAAGAACCAGAAAAAACACAACTGATCTTTGACGATCCTCATGGACTGCTAGCAAAGGCAAAAGAGCTCAGAAAAAACCGCAATGCGCACATTATTCCGACAAAACCCTCAGAAAAAAATATTGAAATTATTGAAGAAGACTCAGGCTTAGGTTGGAATAAAATCAGTGGACGACGAATTGTTTTTGATCATGACATCAATGAATGTCGCTATGAAATAATTGAGCCAGAACTCTCACCATTTGAACTTGAGAAAAAAAAGGAAATTGCACATCTATTCAAAATGCTCGCTGACATTGATGCATTTAACATGCAGATGGAAGAAAAAGAACAATTCCTCCAAAAAACATTAGATAAAATAATTGAAGAAAATAATATATCTTTCTATCCAAAAAAAAAGGTTAAAAATTTATTTTCAAAAATCACGAAAAAAAAGGAAGAACAAACAGAAGAAGTTGAACCTGAAAAAGAGTGGACTCCCGAGGAAATTGAAGAATCTAAAAAACGGGTGTTTTATTACTTATTTAGAGACTTTCTCGGCTATGGACGTATTGATGTTATCATGAAAGATGATGGAATTGAGGATATCTCATGTGATGGTCATGAAACCCCGATTTTTATCTATCACCGAAAATATGAGGCAATAGAAACCAATGTCTATTTCAGTGGAGAAACGGAACTAAATTCATTTATTGTACGACTTTGTCAACTTTCAGGAAAACAAATATCGATCTATTCACCAATAGTCGATGGAAAACTACCTGATGGGTCCAGATTACAGGGAACGCTCGCTCGAACGGTAACTCGAGGATCAACCTTTACTATCCGGAAATTTAAGGAAAATCCACTGACTCCTCTCGATTTAATAGAACATAAATCTCTTTCTCGAGAAATGACAGCATATTTCTGGATGGCTATTGAAAATGGTGCATCTATTTTATTTTGCGGGGGTACCGCAAGTGGAAAAACAACCGCCTTGAATGCATTATCATTATTTATTCCTGCATCACATAAAATCATTTCAATCGAAGATACTCGAGAAGTAAGCCTTCCTCATAAAAATTGGATAGCAGGAACAACTCGAACTGGTTTTTCATCTTCAGAGGAAACCAAAACTGGCAAAGATATTGATATGTTCGATCTTATACGGGCAGCATTACGACAACGTCCGCGAGTAATTATTGTTGGAGAGGTTCGGGGTCGCGAAGCCTACAGTTTATTCCAGGCAATGGCCACGGGACATACCTCATATGCAACCGTCCATGCAAGTACGATTCACACCCTTATTCAACGGTTAGAGAATCCACCGATTTCCCTTCCTCGAGCATTGTTGACATCTCTCGATATAATAGTATTTCAAAATGCTGTTGATATCGGAAAAAAAATGGTTCGTCGGATGACAAGCGTCACAGAAATCATTAAATTAGATAGCGACACCAATCAACTCATTTTTATGGCACCATTTCAATGGGTTTCAAAAACCGATGATCGATTTGACAGTAGCCACACAAGTAAAATATTAAATCGTATCAAACAACAAAATGACTGGAATGATGATCAACTAGATGAAGAAATCCAGAATCGTATGCTTATTTTACAATGGATGCAGGAAAAAGATATCCGATCTTATCAGGAATTTGGGAGGGTTGTTGCTGAATATTCGAAATACCCAGATCAAGTAATTAATCGAGCAAAGAAGGAACTGAATATATGAAATCCTCAAAATATTCACGATTTTGCCGAAAGCTCTTCGCCGGTTTATTCGCACAGTTAAACGTAAGTGAATCAAGTAAAAATCGTTTGCTTGAGAAAGCTGATATTAGTATGGTATATCAGGAATATTATGCAATGGTTCTAATGAATATCATTATTGGATTTATTGTTTCCTTTTTAAGCACCCTGTTTCTCTATACTTTGGTTCCAAACGATATAACGGCTCTTTTAATATTTCTAGTTACTTCATTAATTCCAGTAATTATTGGGATAATCTATATTCAACTCCCTGCCTATCGAACCAAACAACGAGCAAAGAATATTGATCGGTTTCTCCCCTATGTTACAAATTTTGTTAATACAATGTCCGCGGCTGGGATCTCTCCGTCCGAAATTTTTGGCACATTATCAAGTATCAAACTGTATGGTGAACTGCAAAAAGAAGCCAAGAAAATCACTACCGAGATAGAATTAATGGGTATCGATACAATAACCGCATTAAAAAATGCTATTGCAATCTCCCCATCCCATAAATTCAAGGAGTTTTTACAGGGCATTATTGGCGTTATACAATCAGGGAGTGAATTAGCCCCATATTTTGAGCGATGTGTTGAACGGTATATGTATGAAGATTTACAGGATAGGAAAAAAAATCTAGATTCGTTAGCGGTTATGGCAGAAAGTTTTGTCGTCACTGTTATTGCATTTCCCCTTTTTTTAGTGATAATTATATCAATTATGGGATTGACAAGTGGTGGGATATCGTTTGATTTCTTATATATTCTCGCAGTTATGATTTTACCTATGGCATATTTAGGGTTTTATATCATGATGAAATCTGGGATGGGTGAAGACGTATAAAGAAAATAATATCAAATAAAAAATATAGTTATAACAAAAAATATGGAAAAGATCAGACCCTTACCGTTATTGTATGAATATCAATTGGCATATCAGCCATATTATTTATTTTTGGATTTTTTACATTTATTGGGATTTATATATTCCCACGAGAACTTATATCTGGTTTTGATTTTATGGTGTTTGGTATCCTTGGATCAATTGGTCCGATAGGATTCTATAATCATGTCAAGGAAAAACGAAAACGAGATATTGTTGATCGTCTCCCTGATTTTTTAAGAGATATATCGGGTTCATGTTCATCAGGTATGACAGTATTTGATTCTATTAAATCAGCATCTGATGGAGATTATGGGGCATTAACTGATGAGTTAAAAATGATGACCTCGCAGCTTTCATGGGGCATCCCTGTTGAAGAAGCATTGAATAATTTCGCAAAAAGAATGAACACTAACGAAGCTAAACGACTCGCAATTACGATTAATAAGGCATTAGAAATAGGTGGGAATACTCCCTCGGTTTTTAAAGCAGCTGCTAAAGAATTAGATCAAATGAAGCGGGTTGAACAACAACGTAAAACAGATATGTCGATGTATAGTATTGTTATATTCATTAGTTTTTTTGTCTTTCTTGCGGTGGTTTTAGTAATTAATTCTACGATTTTTGCTGCTTTATATGATTTACAGTCTCAGATGGGTGGGCAAGCTGTAGGTGGGATGAAAATTGCATCTATTGATCCCAATTCAGTAAAAGATATGTTTTTTACCTTTATTTTTGTGCAGAGTTTAGGAGGTGGGTTGCTTGGTGGTTTCATGATGGAAGGACGTTTATCATCAGGTATAAAACAAGCTTTTATTCTTGTTCTTGTCTCGTTTCTCGCGTTCAAACTCTTCTTTTAGGTTAAATCGCATTTTTGACATATTGTCACGAAATGTATAAATAGAATTGGGGGGGAAGATTCTATTGTGGGTTAGGAGAGATGACACGGAGCCTGCAGTCTGTAAATGAAATTGCTACAAATGAATTAATTGGTGGTATTTTAATTGTAATGATTGCGATAGTTGTTTCAGCAACCATTTACACACAATTTCTCCCTATGCCTCTGCCAAATTCTGAAGCGAATGTTCATCTTGTAG
>JAHJFH010000074.1 GCA_018824925.1 Thermoplasmatota archaeon | reverse complement strand
ATAGCAACAATTCTTGGAGGGGTATAACTATGTTTACTCTTGAAACCGGAAGTGGGTTTTGGAATCCATTACTATGGCTGATTATCTTTGGAGTGGCATTCCTTGTGATATATATATTGCGAGGAAGAGGCCGTAGTGATTATAAAAAGGATACCGAACAAACAAAGGCATTTCTTTCTGGTAACGACGAATATGATGCAGAGCATATGCATGTCAAAGCAAGTAATCTGTATTGGGGTTTTACAACCAGTATGCAAGGTTTCTATAAGGTGTTAAAACGGATGCATTCTGGGAATATCAGCGATTACATTCTTTGGTTTGTGATCATTCTTGCTGTACTATTTATTATCGAGGTGATCTAACATGGACTACCTGATTGAGGTTTCAGAAACCCTTTTCCGTGTTGTTATCGGAACTTTATTAGTTGCGCTCTTTGGGATTATTTTTGGATTAATGTATAAAGGTGTTGATCGGAAGATTGCAGCGCATATGCAGGGACGTATTGGTCCACCATTACGTCAGCCATTTCGTGATGTTCGGAAATTATTTGTAAAAGAAAATATCGTCCCGAACAATGCGATACCATGGTTATTTAATTTAATTCCTCTGATTGGTTTGGTAGCAACTATTAGTATCTTGATGTATCTACCCCTTGCTGGCTTCAGTCCAATTCTTTCGTATGGTGGGGATCTCATCTTGATACTATACTTATTAATTATTCCCTCCTTAGCCATGGTCCTTGGAGGTTTTGCCTCAGGATCCCCCTATGCTACTGTTGGAGCACAACGTGAAATGGCTACCATGATTGCGTATGAATTTCCCCTTGCCATTATCATTGTTAGTTTAGCCTGGAAACTGACACAACTTGGGGCCACGAATGTCTTTGCGTTATCCACGATAATTGGAACACCTATTTGGAATAATGTTACCGGCCCTCTCGGATTTATTGGGTTTGGGATTCTTCTGTTAGTATTGATTTTGGTTACACCTGCGGAATTATCGAAAATACCGTTTGATTCCCCTGAGGCAGAAACGGAAATAGCGGGGGGATTATTAGTTGAATATTCTGGGAGAAATCTTGCGATGTTTTATCTAACAGATGGTGTGAAAACCGTGGTGATGGCCTCACTTGTTGTTGCGTTATTTTTCCCGTATAATCTCTCTTCATTTCTTGGTTTGGAGACCTATCTTGGATATGCGGTTGATATCATCTTTTATTTAGTGAAGGTTCTACTAGTTATCGTATTCTCGGTGACGCTTATTCGGGTAGCGATCGCACGGTTAAAAATCGATCAGGTTGTGTATACCTATTGGATTCCACTGACCTTAATGAGTCTTGTGGGACTCATCCTGGTTATGTGGGACGGATGGGTGATGAATATCCTTGGTCTTGCATAAAGACCCCTTTCTTTTTTTTATGTAATATGATACACAAATACTCATAAAGTAGCGCGTTTATTAGGTGGTGAGTTGGAAATGCAATTGAAACAGGTGGATGCGCAGATATCCAAAAAGGTTGTAACTATTGTTTTTTTGGTTCCAACGATACTGTTACTTGTTGGGTATGTGATTTTTCCCTATCCGCCATCTACTCTTGCACAACAATTGGTGTTAATTCCGTTATTTCTTGGGTTGATTCTGTTAGGTATGGGTTTTTTTGTTCGGAAAAAAGAACAGGGTGCTTGGTGGAAAATAGGTGGATGGGGGGTATTTGCTTTTTTTTGGGCTACCTCACCGGCGTATCTTTATTTTTCTGAGGGTGGAGATATTTTTAATGCGGTTGTAAGCATTCTAGGTGTATATATATTTATATATATTGCATATCATGAGTGGCTTTCAATTCACACAACAATATTTCCCACATGTTTAAACTGGATCGCTGGGGCCTCATTTCTAGCAGGGATACTCTATTTCACCATTGATTCAGGGTTGTTTCCAGAACTTAAAACCTGGTTTATTGAAGTAGTTGCCTACCAGAGTAATGCTCTCTTGAATATTATGGGTATCAACTCAACACTACAAGGTTCTGTCATTCTTCTTAATGGCCATCCTATAACCATCATTTTTGCGTGTACCGCTATCCAGTCAATTGTACTGTTTATTGGTATGATTGGAGCATTACCTCATGTAGCAATCCGACGTAAGTTCGTTGGAATACTCATCACTGTTGTACCAATTTATGGACTTAATTTAATTCGGAATGCTGGAGTGATATTTCTTATCGGGAATAATATCACTTCTTTTCATATGGCCCATAATGTGATTGCGAAAATTGGGTCATTGCTTGCTTTGATTATTTTGTTATTTATCACCTTTAAATTATTACCTGAATTATTTGATGAAATCATGTGTTTAATTGATTTGCCAAAACGAAATGGACCGGTTGAACACCTCTTCCACCGGGTATTTGGGAAGTCATCAAAATGAAAGTAGCTGAAGGAGGATTACCCTGGGTTGCTACCATTGCATTATTTATGCTCCTATCAGCAACTGGTATCCTTTTTTTTTCTGGTTTCATGCAACTCATTAGTATTTTTTTTTCCCTTTTTTTTGCGGTAAGTACCTTTCTTTTTATCCTTTTTTTTCGTGATCCGGAACGTCCTGTTGGTACTGGTATTGTCGCTGTTGCGGATGGGTATATTCAGGATATATCAGAAGTGATGGAAAATGGGTTTTCATGGGTTCGTGTTGCTACGTTCATGAATATCCATAATGTGCATGTCAACCGGACTCCACTTGATGGCCACATCACTGATGTGCGGTATTTACCTGGTGGGTTTATCCCTGCATTTCATAAAGATGCTGAACGAAATGAGCGGGTGAAAATATATATGGATACCATAATTGGTCCAATATATATTGTGCTTATTGCAGGAACCGTTGCTCGTCGAATTGTCCCCTATGTTCGAAAAGACGATGTCGTTAAAAAAGGGGATCGCATTGGCCTTATTCGTCTTGGTTCCCGTGTTGATGTCTACCTTCCTAAAGAGGCCGTGACACTCGCTGTACATCTTCGGGATACTATGCATGCTGGGATGGATACCCTTGCCACCATCAATGATTAGATTCGTTACCACTGCTGATCTGTTATCTTTGCTGAACGCATGTTTTGGTTTTCTAGCAATACTTGCGATATTTTTTGATGAACAACGGTTTTCATTTAGCTTTATTTTTCTTGCGTTATTAGCAGATGGTTTAGATGGAATTGTCGCCCGAAAGTATGGGGCGGGGAAAATGGGGGAGCATCTTGAAGCAATGGCGGATATGTTATCACTTTCTGTTGCTCCCGCAGCATATGTATTTATATTTGGTATAATACAAACAGGATATGATACTGTATTTTTTGTTACTGCACTCATGGTGCTGTTATTATTTTTGGTTGCAAGTGGTATACGATTAGCAGCATTTCATGTACTAAAGGAAACGAAATATTTTATCGGTCTTCCCGCATCAGTTAGTACGATTATACTCGTTGGATTAGCTACGCTAGGAATACCTGCTGTGATATTATTACTGATTATGGTGGTTGTAACAGTACTGATGATTTCACCAGTACGATTCTTAAAACTCACTATATGGATAACTACGATAGCAGCAGTGCTCATTATAGGATCATTACTTTTTTACCGATCATATTCAGCAATTAGCATAGTTGCGTTACTTCTAGCAATTATTCTTTATGCTATTGGCTCACCCATATATGTAATTAGAATGAAACGTATGCAGAAACTATCGTCATAAATACTTGCTTTGAGGGCATGATTTAAGGTTCTTATTTTTTCTCAAGAAAGTATGGTACTACTTTGTTTTTGTAGTGTCATCAAAATGCTGTTTTCATGATGCATCAATTATGAAATAGTACTCTTTTTTTCTATTCGGTTTAAACGAGGAGGGTTTTTATGAGTATTTAAGGAGAATGCTTGAAAATTGATGGGTTTTTTTAATCCCAAAACATTTCTAAACAGAAAATGCATTACATATTGCTGGAATGGACGATATACCTAAGATAGGCATAACTGGGATGCCAAGCGTTGGAAAAACAGAAACGCTTATAAAAATCATCGAAAAAATTGAGAAAAGTGGGTATAAGATCGAGGGAATGATCACTGAAACCCTCATGGAGGATAATAAACGCCTCGGATTTTATGTGAAAGATTGGGTAACCAATGAGCGTGCCATCTTTGCCCATTTGGATTTTGATCTGAAGGACAAAGTAGGAAAATATGGTGTAGATCTCAGTGTTCTTGAACGTATTGGTGTCACCGCAATTGAAAAAGCAATAAATAGTGAGGAAATCGACGTTATCATTATCGATGAAATCGGTAAAATGGAAATGTTGTCTGAAAAATTCTGTGAAACCGTTATTGATGCTTTGGACTCTGATAAACCAATCCTTGTTACCCTACATAAAAAATCTAGGACACCGTTGTTACAGGATATTCGCAGACGTGATGATATTCGTATTCTTGAAGTAACTGCAGTCAATAGAAATTTGTTACCCTATAAGATAGAGAAAATTATGGCAGAGAAGCTGCCCCCCTTATTTTGACAATGATTAACCCCGAATTATCCCGTATTCGTGAAGGATCTACCGATGTTTTTGTCTACCTTCATAAAACGGCGGACAAAGGACCGGGGACAAAAACAGGACTACCGTTCTATAACCCTACCATGAAACTGAATCGGGATTCTTCCCTTCTTATCGCGCAATGGTTTATCGATACGCAGGATCAGCCGATACGGTTGTTAGATGGTCTTGCTGCTTCTGGGATTCGTGGTATACGATTTGCAAATGAACTCACGGGTGCTTTTACGGTGACGATTAATGAATGGAATGAAGAAGCTTTTTCTTTAATTCAGAAAAATATTTCTCATAATATGTTAGAATCGGTTATTGCGGTCAAGGGAAATGTACATCGAGTTTTAGCTGATCAACGATTTGATTACATCGATATCGATCCGTTTGGTTCACCAGCATCCTTTATTGATAGTGCCATGCGCAGTATTACACATAATGGTATTTTAGCGTGTACCGCAACTGATACGGCAGCATTAAGTGGGGTATATCCAAAGGTCTGTCTTCGGCGATATGGTGCTTGGTCGCTTCATGGGTTTTTAATGCGTGAAATCGGTTTTCGTATTCTCTTGGGGATGCTATGTCGTGAAGCAGCAAAATATGACAAGGGCATACGACCTCTTTGGTGTTTTAGTACTGATCACTATTTTAGAATGTATGTTCAAATAGTACATGGTAAGCGCTATGTTAATGACGCTATGAACAACTATAGGATTATTTCCTCTGAAGAGCTTCCATTATCTGATCTTTTTTCAAAAACCCTTGTTGGGCCTTTATGGCTAGGGCCATTGCATACATCATCAGTTCTTCAGACCTGTCAATCTATGAATCTCTCACTGCATCTAGAGACTCGTAATCAATTAGTTAAAATCCTCGATATTTGTGGTGAGGAATCGCTGATGCCCCCTTTTTTTTATTCAACTGATGCAGCTGCGTCTTTGTTTAAAATTTCGCCACCGCGACTGATAACGGTCATGGATCAACTTGCGCAGCAGGGCTATCGGGTCTCTCGATGTTCTTTTTCGCCTTATGGGTTTCGAACTACTGCTCCTCAAAAGTTGGTTCAAATAATTTTAGAGAAAGCCTAGCTTGTGGGAAAATTAAAAATCCACCAAATCATATATCGATCGATTTTATTGTATTGGGGTAGGAACAAGGTTTGATAACATGGTTAGGGAACTACGGATTGCGGTATTGGCTTCTGGTCAGGGAACTGATTTACAAAGCATTATTGATGCATCCGAAAAACAGATGATCGATGCAGATGTAGTTGTGGTGCTTAGTGATAAAAAGGAGGCCTATGCGTTAAAAAGAGCACGACATCATACGATCCCTGCCTTTTTTGTTGATCCTAAACATAAGACTCGGGAGGAACATGAACATGCAATGACAAGAATTCTTAAGGAGCATAACGTGGAGTTAATTGTTGAAGCGGGGTATATGCGTTTGTTAACTCCTTCATTTGTAAAGCAATGGTATGGGGAATTAATCAATATCCATCCTGCCCTCCTCCCGTCATTTAAAGGAGTCGATGGACAAGGGGATGCGCTTGCGTATGGGGTGAGAATTTCTGGGTGTACCACCCATTTTACGGATGAGGACATGGATCATGGTCCCATTATTTTACAGGCTGCGATAAAGGTTAAACCTCAGGATACGCGAGATGATCTTGCGTCTCGGATTTTAGCTGTTGAACATCAGATTCTTCCCCGAACCATTCAACTGTTTGCTGAGGGACGTTTGACTATTCATGGTCGAAGTGTCCTTATTAGTCCTGGGGATTCTTGGTTAGATAAATATCCACGACTTGATGATGTGTTATATGGCGAAGGCTACTAGATCTCAGGCAGATGAAGCAATCGATTGGTTGTATAGTTTTACAAAATATGGATCAAAACTTGGTCTTGATCGCATTACTGTATTGTTGGAAAAGATGGGGAATCCCCATCATCATCTCAGAGTTATTCATGTTACGGGGACAAATGGCAAAGGTTCAGTGTGCAACTACCTGGGATCCGTCTTAACCAAAGCGGGTTATATAACTGGGGTATATATCTCCCCTCATCTGGAGGATTTTTCTGAACGGATTGTGATTGATGGTGAGATGATTTCCACTAATGATCTTGTTAAGCACATACGGATTTTACAACCGTTTGTTGCAGCAATGGAAAAGCAGGGAATGGTTCCAACATTTTTTGAGATCATCACCGCATTGGCATTATATTTTTTTGCTGAAAAACAGGTTGATTATGCAGTGGTAGAGGTTGGTTTGGGTGGGCGATTTGATGCCACGAATGTTGTTTCTCCGTTGCTTTCGGTTATTACCAATATTTCATTAGAACATACTGAGATTTTGGGTAATGATGTAACCGCTATTGCATTTGAAAAAGCCGGGATTATTAAGCATAATGCTCCGGTAATTACCGCTGCGTATGCGGAGGCATTAATGATTATTCAGGCAGTGGCCCAGGAAAAAAAGGCACCGCTTATTACGGTTACAAGGGATATGTGGCGGCGGACTAATCATTCTTTGAATGCACAGGAGTTCATTATTAGAGGGTCATTAAAGGAATATCATGTTCAGACATCGTTATTAGGTGAATATCAAGGTGAAAACCTTGCGGTAACGGTGTTGGCGATTGAGCAACTCCAACTTCAGGGCATCTATATCACGGATGAGGATATGATCGAAGGGATTCGATTAGCACGAAACCCGGGGCGTCTGGAAATTATTTTCCATGATCCATTAGTTATATTGGATGGTGCTCATAACCCAAGTGGTATGAAGTCTTTAGCAACGACGGTGAAACATGATTTTCGGTATCATCGATTGATCATGGTTATAGGGATTTTACGTGATAAAAATATCCGTGAAATGCTGCGGTTCATTAACCCGCTTGTTGATATTTTTGTTGTTACGCAATCCACAAATCCTCGTGCCTGTGAATCTCAGCTGCTTGTAGAAATAATTAAAGACAGTGGTTTTTTAGGGGAAATTAAAGCATTTCCTTTGATCTCAGATGCTGTATCGTATGCATTCCGTAGTGCTAGCTCCTCAGATTTGATTTGTATCTCTGGTTCGTTATTTACGGTTGGTGAAGCTCGACAGTATCTCCATGCCAATATGGCAAAGCTCAGTCAGAAGATGCATTGATAAGTTTGGGTAGAAGTTTCTGTAGATTTTTCATAAAGGGTGTTTTCATGAGGTGTGTGGGTTGTCCAAGGGATTCCTCTAGATATTGATCAAAGGGAATTGATCCAAGGTAGGCTATGTTATGTTCTTTGACTGCTTTTTTAATGCGTGAATCTGATGTTAATACCATATTTTCGATAACACCACGAATTGGATGATTCATTTCATTAAGCATGAGTAACAGTTTGGT
>JAHJFH010000073.1 GCA_018824925.1 Thermoplasmatota archaeon | reverse complement strand
TCCAGATACCCCACAAGCCTATTGTCCTTTATACCGGCAGAATGAGTAGTGAAAAAAATGTTGATGTCATTATAAAAGCAATTCCTGAGGTTCTCTCAGAAAAAAATGTACATTTTCTCTTTTGTGGATCCGGAGGGGGATATAAACAACGCATGATAGAATTAACACAAAAATTACAGGTTATGGATCATACCACCTTCATCGATTTTCTCGAATGGAAGGACTACCCAAATATCTACTCTCTTGCCGATATATTCGTCATGCCCGCGGAAGCTGAATTACAAAGCATAGTCACCATGGAAGCCATAGCCTCAGGGTTACCTGCCCTGGTTGTCAATAAAGGCGCCGTTCCCGAATTAGTCCAAGAAAATAATGGGCTTTTATTTGAACCGCAAAATAGTCAACAACTTGGAAAAAACATCATAACACTCGTCAGCGACGATGCATTACGTAAGAAAATGAGTGCCAATTGCCTTAAACTCATCCAAAAACACTCCATGGACTATGTCGCTCATCAATATGAACAAGTTTATCAAAAAATTTTAACAAAAAAACAAGTCTAGATTACCTGATAAAAACCATCCCATCTTCTATCTGAGACCAATTCACATAATACACTTCCGTCCAATGCATCTCTTCAAACTCACGATTATAGGTAGCATTACGATACACCAACTCAAACGGGGAGACACAAAACTTATCATAGGATGCATTTGTCATAAACGCTTTTTTCCCATCAAATCCAATATGGACAATATTATCCCGCATCAATGAATCAACAATCACATGCGTCACACGACTATAATTATATACAACCCCCCTGAGCTCATCGGAAAAATCACTCATTTTAGAAGAGTTCCACAAATAAATCGGTTTATCCTGCGTTGTATTAAAACCAACCGCTTCAGCTAATAACGCCAGCCGATGATCAGCCGCAATCACACTTGCATTATGATCCACCTGTTTATCAAGCCAGGAAATCGCGGCAAGATTATCTGCAGTAATCGTCTCATACGATACCTCAAGAGACTCCCACGCTAAATATGATGGGTACACCGAAGCTGCATTCGATGCTACCAATAAGACCACAGCAAATGGATAAAGCAACTGTCGTTTTTTCAACAACAGTGATTTCCATGATGCAAGAAACGAATAATCATATCGAGATAATGAATATAAACCATACACAGAAAAAATCAACAACGGCGCAACAATATATTCCAAATGACGATGTGGCAAAAGAGTACTATTTAAACTTAAAAAACCATACACAAACGACAAAAATAATGCAGAAAACCACCCACCAATAATCTGCCAATTAGCAATACGTTGCGCCTGCTTAAGTCCTAAAACACCAAGTGTTATGAGCACCAATAACGGAAGCGCATAAGCAATTGATTTTGGGGTAAAATACAACTGTGCCCATGGGAGAGGAAACAAAAACACAATCCCCAATAACACAAGTAACCCTAACAATACACCAAAAAACAGAGCAGGTGAAGATTTTTTCAAAACAACACTCTTTTCATGATACGGCCATACTTTGCGGATACCCCAAGCAATACCAAGCAGACCACAGCATACAACATAAAATAACGCAATAGTCATCTCGGTTGAAAACACAATATTACCAAAAACAATCCCATGGCTCATAAAACCCTTGTAAACAGGCGTTGCTACGATATTCCAATATAAAAATGTTGCAGTACTCGCCCCAAAAAGATATACCATATCCTGCCGAATCGTTTTTGTCCATGAAGAATTTCGAGCATTTTCAAAAAACAATACAAACACGATAGATATCAGATAAAAATACATCGTTAAATGATGCGTCAAAATCATCAGGATTGTCGATATAACTAATCCAAATAGATACTTAGATGATGTTCTACTCCGTAAAAAAAAGAAAAAAGACAGCATATAAAAAAAATTACCAATTGTTAGGGGGGCGGCCTGACTTGTCTGATACACATGAAATGGAAGAACCGCTAAAAATAAACTTGCCAACAGCGCTTTTTTCCGATCACCAAGTAAATCATTAACAATAAAATAGAAAATCAATACCGATAATCCACCAAAAATTGGCACTAGTTTTGGCATTAACGTTAAAATATCAATGCCTGTAAGCCAATGAGCACCCCCTGTTATCGCATAAAGCACTGGGAAATATTGGTATGCGCCACCCCACGCAGGTGAATCTCCAATCCACTCACCATTACTGACAAAAGAATTGGTTAATCCATAATAAATCCCAAAATCACATCCCCATGCTGCATTCATAAATGCCGGCAGTGCTCTGAGAAAAATCGCAATTCCTGTGATTACCATTACCCAAAAAAACCAGTGATGAACTAGGTGTCTAATATGCTGGGTAATCGTTATCCTCATTATCGCGAGGTAATATGCTTTTCTTATTTAAAATTCTGTAATGATTATTGAAACATTTTATCCATCCATAATAATTTTAACTGCATTTTCAACTGATTTCTTAACATTGCATATCCGTGTTATCCCTGTGGTATTTTCTGCGGCATTTACTGCTTGCTGTAAATCAAGTTTGTCTTGTGCTGTCGAATAAAATGTGTTTTTCATGGTATGATACTGACCAAGATATTCCTGCTCTATTTGCCCGGGGGTTGGAATTAATACTGCTTTAATGTGGAGGACTGCAAGATCCATAATTGTTGAATAACCCGACCGAGAAATTATCATACGGGCTTGATTCATAAGGTGCTCTCGGTCGACCTTACCTAAGTACGAATATATCGATATATTCTCGTGTTTATCAAGGGTATTAGCTTCAGTTTTACCAAGGGTTAAAGCAATATTGCCCTTCAAATACGGAATTTGTTTGAGTATCTTTTGTTCAAGCAGACCTCGTTGGGGTTCAGGTCCTGATAAAGAAATAAGGTAATCGATTTTTTTTTGGACCTTTTTTTGCTTAAAATCAGATAGAATACCAATATAATGAAGTTTTTTTTCATCAATTCGTTTTAGGTTATGTGATAAATCCCCAGAGAGATCATCCTCAATATAATCTGGAATCAGTATCCCTTTGAATCGTTTGAAGAAAAATTTATTAAATACCTCACTACCAGATTCAAAGATACGAATACGTAATGGATTCATTATTCGCATTTGATGGGATATAAAAAATGAGGGGATATGCTTACTATACATATCGTATCGGGCATCCGAAACAATCCGATCACAATGTTGTTGATTTAAAATTTTTTGAAGGTGTATTAAACCTGCTTCTATCCGTTTAATAAACACCGGCCAATAAATAATGCTTTTAGCTAGAAACTGACGGGAATTATCTGATAACAACATCGGATAATCAGGGACCGCGTAATACTGAACCGAGGTACCAAGTTCTTTTCGCAATAATTCAAAAGGACGACCATCAGAAATAATCGTCAGATTATGCTGTTCGTCAAGCAACCGACGAATTATTGGCAAGGATCGTGTCGCATGACCTAATCCCCACGAACAAACTGCATAAATGATATCCATAAATAAGTACCGAAATTTTTTAGGACTATTAAATACCTATCCATGTATCACATGCATTAAAAATAGGTTCTGTAATATCCATAGTGATACATAATGCGTTTTAATGATAAACTTAAGAATATCATTGAGAAAAATAACTCGATACTATGTGTTGGATTAGATATTGATGCAGAGAAAATACCTCAGTATTTACATAAAATAGATACCTCACCCCTACTCACCTTTAATCATGCAATAATCGATGCAACACATGATTTAGTCTGTGCTTATAAAATAAATCTTGCGTTTTATGAACAATATGGGTTAGAGGGTATGCAGCTATTACATGACACACTCAAACATATACCTAAAGATATTGTTATCATCTTAGATGGTAAACGAAATGATATTGGGAACTCTGCAGCAAAATATGCGACAGCGCTTTATGATATCCTCCATGCTGATGGGGTTACTTTAAATCCCTATTTAGGAATTGATGGGATCACGCCTTTCCTGAAATATACAGATAAATGTAACTTTATTTTGTGTCGAACATCAAATTCATCAGCAAGAGATTTTCAGGATTTACAATTCCAACGAAAACCCTTATTTGAACATGTAGCACATAAAATTGTAAGTTGGAATAAATATCGCAACTGTGGCGCTGTTGTTGGTGCGACATATCCTAAGGAATTAAAAAAAATACGTGAGATCTTTGGAGATACCATACCGTTACTTATACCCGGTGTTGGTAAACAAGGTGGAGATGTCGAAAAAACGATAATCTATGGAACAAATTCGGAAGGAAAAATGGCAATCATCAACTCATCACGAGGTATTATTTATGCGGACACCTCAGAAAAATTTGCTGAGTCTGCAAGAGAAACTGCACAGACTCTTCAAACAACTATCAACTCATTTCGTTATAGAAAAGTTCATTAACTCAAATATATGTGTTTTATTTTGCCTTAGTACGAAGAGCATCATGATTCGTGAATGATGCAGCAAGGCTAAGGCTACAGATGATATCGATTAGGGTCCCTCTCTGATCAAACCGACGGAACGTCAAGAAATGATGTGGAGGATAACCTCGGTATCTGAAAATTGTCGTGATATATGTAGCTATTTTATTCTCTGCTGTAAAAAGAATAAATTAGTTACTACGCCCATCACTTTCTATTGATGGGCGACAACGACTAAAAAATAATATGATTAATAAGAAGTACTAGGTCATATCAATTTTCAATTAGATCTCATTTGTACTTTCCATGATTTCATTCTGACACTGCCACGGTTACCTTGAGTATCATATGCAATTGCCTCTATCCAGTACATGTATAATTGTGTTTTTTCGTCCCATTCCCAGCTATATGGATCAGTATTATCGACATATCTTGGCTCATCATCAATATAAAATTCTACATAATCAATTCCATATAAACAACGAGGAGTATAAATTTCAACTGTCGATTTTCCGATTATAAATGTCGTTATAAAGGGGATTTTCAATTCTATTTTATCAACAAGGTTTAGATATAGAAATCCTTCTAGTGGGGTAATAAAATGTGGAGTTGGTGTTACGGTTTGGGCCCATGGTTCAAATACCACATATTCTGTTACTTCATTCCCTAATCCATTGGGATTTATTGTTGG
>JAHJFH010000072.1 GCA_018824925.1 Thermoplasmatota archaeon | reverse complement strand
TTTTTTTTTAAAATTTTCTGATTTCATTCCGATACAAGATGAGCTGGTGAGTTTTTGTGTGCTTTTTATCATTTTAGCGTTTCTTGTTTTTCTGAGTAAAAACCTGTTTTATTATTATGCTGCTAAATTTAATTCTACCATTATTATGGATATGAAGCAGCGGGTGTTTGACAAATGTATGAATGCTGATTATCAATTTTTCCATGATAATAAGCAAGGTGAGCTCTTATACAAGATAGCTGTGGTACCGAACCAGATTGGTACCTTGAATATTATGATGTTGGATGTTTTTTCAGAGTTGATTTTGTTAGTGATGGTGTCTTTTATTTTATTGACGGTTTCATGGAAAGGTGCGGTTCTGATTATTATTTTAGGTGTTGTGTACTATTATATTACTCGCTATATTAGTACAAAAATTCCCTATAAGTCGGGGAAAAAGCAGTTGGATTCAGGGTTGAAAGAAACGGTGGTGTTAAATGAGACGATTATGGGGATAAAGCAAATTCGGGTGTTTAGAACGTTATCTTTTTGGAAGGATCTTTTTACCAAAACAATCCGAGTTAATTTGTTGCATTATCGAAGGGGATATTATTGGAGTAAGATCCCTGAGATGATGTTATTTTTATTGACTTATGCGGCTATTGGTGGTGTTGTCCTATATATTCGCTTGCTGCATCCGTATAGTTTTATTTCAACGATTCCTGTGATTGGGACCTTTATTTTTGCAGTTTTTCAGACCTTACCACGGATTTCAAAGTTTGGTACCTATCGGATGCAATTTATGAATATTTTACCTAATATTGAATCGATTACTGAACTTTTAGAGGACACATCCTATAATACGATTGAGAATGGTACTGTTTCTTTTTCGAGTTTACGTTTGGGAGTTGAATTTCGAAATGTACAGTTTGGATACAAAGCAAAAAGTATGTTGTTTCAAGATGCTTCATTTATGATAGAGAAAAACAAGGTAACTGCATTGGTGGGACCGTCGGGTTCAGGAAAATCAACCATTATTAGCTTACTATTGCGGTTATATGATGTTACTGATGGGGGTATTTATATTGATGGTCAGGAGATTAAAAAATATGATATATTTTCACTTTTAAAGAAAGTGGGGTATGTGAGTCAAGACACGTTTATTTATAATGCTTCAGTGAGGGATAATATTTGCTTTGGTGAGTATTATACTGATCAGGAAATTGGTGCTGCTGTACGTTTAGCAAATGCAGAGGATTTTATTGAGAAGCTTCCCGAGAGATATGAGACGTTATTAGGTGATCAGGGTGTGAAACTTTCTGGAGGGGAGCGGCAACGTATTGCTATTGCACGGGCGATGATTCGAAACCCTGATATATTGATTCTTGATGAGGCAACTAGTTCTCTTGATAATATCTCTGAGCGTTTGGTACAGAACGCGATTAATAAAATAGCACAAAATTGTACGACTTTGATTGTTGCTCATCGGTTATCCACTATTCAGCATGCAGATATTATTTATGTGCTGGATAATGGAAGAATAGTTGAGCAGGGTACTCATAGTTCGTTAGTACGTAAAAAGGGGAAATATTGGGAGTTATATACAATTCAAAAAAAGGGTATTGATAAAAATACATGAACAGGGTTTGTATACTGTGAGGGATTAGTTTCATATGGGTTTTTTCTATAAAAAACAAAAAAAGGTGGTTATTCCACCAGTCTGGGAAATTACACCAGCGTGTTTATCCCTGATTTTTGAGTGTGCAAAATCATCGTATCCGAACGAATTTGGTGGTTTTTTAAGGGTTGATGTAGCCAATAAATACCGAATAATTGAATTAGAGTTGTTACCTGGGACTATTTCGGGGGATTCATCAGCTATTTTTCACTTACATATGTTGCCGATTGATTTTTCGGTGGTGGGTACCGTTCATAGTCATCCTCGGGGTCCTCCGTTGCCCTCTGGTGCTGATTTGGATCTTTTTGATAAATTTGGGCGTGTGCATATTATTTCTGCTGCCCCCTATTCTGAATCTACTTGGAAGGCATATGATTTTCGGGGGAATGAAATTCATATCTCGGTATTAGAATAGATTGAGAGTAAAAAGGATTCTTATAATATTTTTTTCTCAATCGATATATTTTTATAGATGATATTAATTAGAAAAGTAAATATGGGGGATTACTTAGTTTCTAATCTTTTATGTAAGAGGTAAAAAATATGATGTCAAAATCAATTGGAATTGTTGTTGCGATGATGTTTCTGTTTTCGATGGTATCTGTCATTGCTTATGGTGATATTCAACAACCACTGCAGATTATAAGTGCTGATGGTAAGCTTGAAATTGAGGTGATAACTGGTGGTCTTGGAATTAGCGCGATTATTCGAAACACGGGTAATATTAATGCTACTAATGTGAGTTGGACGATTGAGACTAGTGGTGGGTTCATATTATTGGGTAAACAGGCATCTGGTATGATTCCTCGAGTTTTTCCTAATTTTACCACTACAGTTAAGATACCTTTGGTTTTGGGAATAGGACAGACACAAATTAGAGTGACTGTAGAATCTAGCGAAGGGGGTTCTGCTGAGATGGTTCGAAATGCTCGAGTACATATTATCACGGTTAAGATTATTCCCGGTGATGTTAATGGCCTTAGGATTCGGTTAGATCGTATTGCTCAAAGGTTGCATGCGCCAACAGTGCTTACTAATGCTGGTGATGGGACGAACCGGTTATTTGTGGGTGAACAAACAGGGAAAATCTTTGTTATAGAAGATGGAAATCGTTTGAAAACCCCGTTTTTGGATCTTTCTGATAAACTTGCTACGGTAAATCCCATGTATGATGAAAAGGGGTTGCTGGGTTTAGTGTTTCATCCGAATTATTCAAGTAATGGTCGTTTTTTTGTATTCTATAGTGCACCAAAATCTGGTCCGGGTGTTGATCATGAAAGTATTATTGCTGCATATCAGGTTTCAACTAACCCAAATGTTGCTGATCTTGATTCAGAACAGGTTATTTTACGGGTGGATGAGCCTGAAGGAAATCATAACGGGGGGCAACTCGCCTTTGGACCTGATGGCTATCTGTACATTGGATTAGGTGATGGTGGTGGTGCTGGTGATCAACATGGTACTATTGGTAATGGTCAAAATATTAGTGTGTTGTTAGGAAAGATACTGCGGATTGATGTGGATAGTGGATCACCCTATGCGATTCCCGCGGATAACCCTTTTGTTGGTAGTGATGGGGGCGATGAAATTTTTGCATATGGGTTCCGCAATCCCTATCGATTCTCTTTTGACCAGATGACGGGTGATTTGTTTGTTGCTGATGTTGGCCAGGATGAATGGGAGGAAATCGATATCGTCATTTCTGGTGGGAATTATGGCTGGCGGATATTAGAGGGCACTCATCCCTATGATTTAGCACTTGCTACCCTTCTAGGGATCAATCTGAGTAGCTTAGAGGCCCCAATTCATGATTATAGTCATGATGTTGGTCATTCAATTATTGGTGGTTATGTCTATCGTGGGTCTGCATCAGCTGATCTAATGGGCAAATACGTGTTTGGTGATTGGAGTACAGGATTTTTTGTTTCTAATGGTAAGCTTTTTTATCTTAATGAGACTCAACCTGGTGTATGGGAGCGTGTTGAGTTTCAGATGGATGGTGATAAACCGCTTCAGCGGTCCGTATTGAGTTTTGGGGTTGATGAAGCAGGTGAGATTTATGTTTGTACTACCAGAACCATTGGCTCATTGCGTGCTACGGGTGAGGTATGGCAAATTACCGTTGTTTAGAAGGTAGAACTAATGAAATATAGAACATATGGAATGTTATTGATTCTTATCATCATAAGTTTATTGATGGTAAGTACGCAGGTAGGTGCTACAGCACCACGTTACATGAAATTGACATACCAATCAGATACGTTACAGATGACAATTTTACATTTTTCACCGTTGAAAAGTGCGCATTATGTATATAAGGTCGATGTTGAAAAAAATGGGCAACCATATCTTTCAGAGTTATATTCCAATCAACCGAAGTTCTTTTTTTATAGCTATCAATATAATGTTACCGCTATATCGGGTGATCAGTTAACGGTTACCGCGAATTGTAATCTTTTTGGGAAACTTACTCGATCGATAACGGTCTCCTAGGAAACACGCAAACACGGATTATTACATACACATTTGAGATAGTAATCAATGGAGGA
>JAHJFH010000071.1 GCA_018824925.1 Thermoplasmatota archaeon | reverse complement strand
GCCATTATACTTATACTAATTACTAGATAGAACAATTATCTATAGATAATGTATTATCGATTTTTATACCACTTTTCTTTCACTATTTAATACCCCTCAAAACAACTCTCTACTAACTAATTCATCCTGATTCCGTTTTAAATTTTTATTGCAGTACTTCCGAATGTAAAATTCTACCAAGGAATCCTCAATCTCTCGGAGAATATCAGATATAGTATCCTGTAATTTCCGGTTCTTTGGTAACGGTTTTTTACCAAGGAAAGGTTTCTTACCCTGGAAATCATCAAGACGGGTCTGTGACTGACGATTACTTGAAAGAAACCCTCCCTCTTCTTTCCGAATAATAAGAGGATTGTTTTTGTATCGTACCAGCTGCTGTTTATCCCTTGAGTCAAGACTGATGCCGAATATATTAGAGATTGCTTTTAACTCTTGGTAGCTGATGATTCTCGATTGGTTCATTTTCATTAATGACCGGAGAGCTAACTTGTTTCTGTCATCCAAATAATACACACTTCGGCCATTAGCACGACTTAATCTAATCATGGGAAGAAGTTGTTTGAGTGCTCTGAGATACTCTCTGTTTTTATGGGTTGGTATGATATATCCATCAGTAAGGAGTTGAGTCAGGAGCTGAAGTTTCTTTCCCCGTATACTGGGTTCTTTCCGGTTGATACTGGGGATGTCACTGGTATGGCTGTAGACGGTGTATTCACTGACATCCATCTCCCTGCTTACCTGATATTTGGATTTACCACTGAGGACTTCCATCCGTATTTTCTGGATGATATGCTTAGGGAGTGCTTTTGCCATATGCTATATAATTTTGGTAATTATTATATAAAGATGATGAAAACAGGTAAATCCAGGGGGTTATTTTCTATTATTTTTTAGACTCGGCTAGCCATACATATCGTTTCATAACCCTAGGTTAAGTAGTCATGATTTTTTTGTGAGAACAGCAAAAATATTTCTTAAGCTATTTTCTAACGCAATACAAAAAAACTCTCTCTCTTTCTTTTATAGTTAACAACCAGGGGGCTTGTTAAAAATACTATATCGAGTATACTCCGGATATTTCTTATACACAAACAACAAAAGATCTGTAGGCGTATATGTTTCAAATCGAGAAGTATACGCTACCAAGGCACACCGTTCATCATTAGAAAGTTTTTCCTTGAGAATTCTTTTAGCTAGTTTCTTTCCTTTCCGGGTAAGTGTATAACGGTAGGCGGTTGTGGAAGTCTTTGTCTGTTCCTCATGCCCCATAACAATATTTTCCTTGAGGAAACCAGTTATCGCTGTGTTGATCTCAATGCTGAATGGCCCATATTTATAGCCGGTAAAGGAAAAAAGGGTGTTATCAAATAGTTCTGTGTTCAGAAGGAAAAGAAGTTTCTGGAGATAGGTACGTCCCCATACCTCACCCAGGAGATATATTACAGAGAGGAGTATTTCATTACCTTTATTCATCGTCACTTACCTCATGTCCATGGTAGTATTCATATTTCTCAGCATCATAGAGCAATGAACCAAATACCCTGATGTTGCCTTCTTTATCGATCCGTTTCGTAAGTTCAATAATACCTTTGGTCTCCTGGTTTTCAGAAGCAAATAGAATCACATCCACTGCTCCAAGGATGGTTCCCCCTAATGGTTCCAATGAGTGAAAAAAGGGATCAAGCCGGTCATCTTTTTTATGAATGATACTAAGTGTATGTTTTTTCTGATGGAGAATATGTGCGGCGGTAAGAATCTCACTTTCTGACTTCAACATCCTTGAGAGAAGCTTGGGATCCTTTTCCTCAAAGTCAGCGGTTTCATAGGATTCAGCGAGCAGCGCAATCTCCTTTTCAAGCTTGACATGATCTCCTTTGAGATGATCTAAAAGGGTATTAGGATGGATTGCCTTATAGTATTGTGCATTTTTATCATTATCAATAGGAAAAAGAAGATGTTTTCTCGTAAAGTTTTTCACAATTTTATAGGCATAGGAACGACTGATGTTGTCTCCGAGATCTGAAAAGATGGTCTCTATTTCACTGACGCAGACGGATTCTTTACTGCAGATTTTGATGAATGCCTTTGCCTCGTTTTTAGTGAGTCCTTCGAGTCCTTGCAAGTAGGTGATGATGGTTGGAAGACTTTTATACACGGATTTCTCACCAGGTTTTCATGGTATAAAAACTTTTGTTGTCACGGTGAAACTACAGTGTTTTCTGGTGACACCATTGTCACCGGTGGAATCAGTGTTCTTTTCGTGATGCACTAGATTTCATTACCCCTAGATCAATATGGAATTTTACAATATTTTGGAGGCGAAATAATGAAGAAAAAATATGTATTGGGCAGTGTCTTGGTGGCATTGCTGATGCTGATATCTTCGATAGCAGTAGTAAATACTGTTATCTCCGACCCAACACAACACACTGGTGACGCAGATGCGGGTAGTATATCCATTAATGAATTGGATGTATCATCTGTTGTAACAGAATTTGATGATATGGCGATCTGTCATACAATTGCAGAGGATGATTGGGTTCTCTGGACAGAAGGCACAGGAAATATAACTGTTGATTGGGAGGTTGATATTGATTCAACTGATCATCCAGAGTATTATATTGTGTATACGTTGTTTGTCTATAATATCAATGATAGTAATGTAGAAATCGGGAATGACACCTTTTCAAAATCATATGTAGCAGATCGGACATATGATGAAAGTGGTACATTGACTGCAAATATTGAGTTTTCCCAATCATTTATGAATTCAACTGATGAAGCCACACTACTTTGTCAGCTTGGTGCTACAGCACAGTTAAATTCCTCTGAGGAAGCAATTAATTTCACATCCATTGCACAGGATCGTGCAATTGTCGGAGTGTGTTTTGACAATGAAGGTAGTGAACAACCATTTTCCAGGTTTGTCGATGATGCAAATGATAATTGGCCTGCTATGTGGTCATGGATGGGAGGATGGAATGAAAGTAGCAGATTTGATGATGAAGATGATATGCTGAATACTCAGACATTCTGTAAGGTTGGTTCTCAAACATTTGGTACACAAGGTAGTGGTACCTGGAATATGGGAGATTTTGAAGTCATAAGAGGCGCAGATGGTGATTTACATTCAGATTATGATCAAGGGTCAAATCCTTATTTGCTTGCTCCTGGGAATAATGGTGAATTGAACATTGAGGTTGAAATTGACCTAGAAGTATTTAATGCCCCCAATCCACCAAGTTATTTAATTACTCGGTATCAATTATTCCATGAAGGCGGAGGAATAGCAAATAGATTTTTCTTAGAGGATTGGGATGAAGATGTAGATCCAAATCCTAAAGCTATAAAAAGTAAAATATATGCTAATGAAGCTAATGATGTTGCACCAGTTGATGGTAAAGTCAGAATTTGGGGATGGATGTGGGCAACCGATCTAAGAAAAGGTACATGTCGCCCGTTTATCCCTGTCTCCCAAATTGAAATAGATGAAGGAACAGGTTCAAGTTCCGGTACTTTAATACAATCAAATTATTACTGGGAAGAATCATGTGCCTACGAAAACGGTACATATGATACAGATGTAGACTCATCCAAATCATTAGGAATAACTACCGTAGATGTAAATATAACTGAAGCATTAGAAGCTACATCAGAAAAAGAATATGTATATACCTTCAGAGGAGACCGAGGAGACACAAGATTAAACATAAAAGTCTGAGGTAAACATAAATAACCTCTTTTTTATTTTTTCCACTTAGATGTGACGTTCTCTCCGGCATAAAATGCCGG
>JAHJFH010000070.1 GCA_018824925.1 Thermoplasmatota archaeon | reverse complement strand
GGTTTGAACACCTTCAGTGGGTTTCATAGTTTTTTCTTCTCCAGATTATCATTTTTTATTAAGGTGATTATGCGCGTTATCGATAGCTCGTTGTAGATAGATGAGAAATTGATGTTGTTCTTCAGTGTTAAAATCTGTAAGTAGGATATCTCGCCATTGTTTAAGGATGTGTCTAATTTCTTTTTCAAGCGTTTTTGCTTTGGTAGTGAGAAAGAGGCGATTTGCTCGTTTATCGCTTGGATCTTGTTGTCGTGTAATGAACCCAGCGTCGATAAGTTTTTTTATAGCGCGGGTGCAGGTGGTTTTGTCGATGAGGAGGTCTTGGGCAAGTGTTTCTTGATGAATTCCTTCTTCACGGTAGAGGCGCATGAGATGGTGGAGTTGACCGCTGCTAATGCCATAGTGGTGGAGGTGTTTAGTGAGGTAGAGGTGACTAAGAGTAGTGATGCATGATGAGAGGCGACCGATGGATTGTGTAGGATGCATAGTAACCAGGTATTTAGTTGCACATACAACTAATTAGTTGTATATACAACCATTATATTTATAGTTTTCGAATCACTTTCAAAATAGTCTTACCTTTTAACTGAACAACATTACTTTTTTTTCTCTGGAACATACCAATAAGTCAATCCCTTGAGAAACTCCGATGTACCCTTCTTTTTAATACTCCGGAGATTCTTCAAATGACCTTCACCATGCACAGGCCGTAAAAAATCAAGTTTCTTACAATCCTCAAAATCAGTACATTCCCAACACCCAATAAACCCGTTTTTCTGACAACACTTCCGGATATTACAAAATGGAGATCCACCACCGCCACGACACCCCTTATGACACCGAAATCTAACCATCGCGCCAAGCACCTTATAGCAGGCCTCATATTCTGCAAAATCCTTCCCAAAAGAATGGGTTGAAATAAATGAAGCAAACCTATCATATTTGCTCTCCCGAAGTTCCTTACGAAGATCACGAGCAAGATCAGGGATTTTCTGCGAAAAACCATGACAATCCGTACAGACTAAACCACAATATGCAATCAAATCATCATTAGACATCAACAATCACATACCTTGAAATAAAAAATTCTTTATAAATTATTGTAGTACCTGCTGAAACTACTCGAAGACAAGTTATATAAATTCAAAATTCGCATATATTAATTAAACCATCTATATAATCTAAAGGGCATAATATTTAAAACAAGTCGGCTTACCTCCTTCCTTACAATAAATCATTCAAAAAACAAGGAACAATAGTGACAAAAAATGTTAACCACGATCGGAAATCTCGTCCAACACCGCCCATGGCTGGTCATCGGAATCATTCTACTCATTACCATTGGATTCGGCACCCTACTCCCCGCATTACAGATGGAAACAACCATGACCAACTTTCTCCCAGACGACCCCGTGGTAAACGCCAATAATCGAATCAACGATTATTTTGGCATGGGCTATGAAATGCTTATGATTAACATCAAAACCCAAACCGCACCTAGCGTTATATCACCAGACGCTCTTAGAGAAACCTACCATATTAGCAAACAAATCAGCACAAAAGACTATATCGCTGGTGTTATGGGTGTCCCCGGATTCGTTGATACTATTTGCTACATAGAATATGGCGAACCACTTGACAATTGTACCAATGAACAAATCACCACTGCCTTTGACGACCTCATGTACATCCCCTCAAACACCACCTATAAAATGATGACCCTCGATGACCCCAATAACCCCACTGATTTTCAACGATTCAAACGACTGGGAAAGGGCACATCCGTTGACTCAATGGACATCAAAAATTACTATATCACAAACGAAGGTGATCAGTTCTGTTTCTCAATTGAAGTCTATGACATCTCTCACTATCAAAACACCCTTAAACCACCCATAGGTACGCATAATATCGTTGAATGGTACCTCTCCTTTTCCAACCTTATCATACCTGATGAACGACTCAACATGAAATACACCATTGCAGCACACATTGAACCAACACATGAACTCTGGGAACTTGGTCGAGGACCCCTAAAAAATCTACTTGCCCTGTTTCAATACGCTCGACAACGAGAACTCTTTAACGACTACACCGTTCAACCTATTCTTTGGATATCGCCACCTGGTGTTGATCTATCGCTTCCTATTTCATTAGAATCGGGAAGTATCACTTTCAATACATCCACTAATAGAATTGAAATAAGGGTCAATCAATCAGAATTAGGACTCTATGGTATCGCTATTGAATATGATGGAGTTGCGCTTCCTGCACGCATCGGTAATAGCACCGCAGGATTTCGTTATTTCCAAACACCCTACCTCCACCGACCATGGAAACGAATCACCGTTAATAATACAATAACACAACGCCTACTCCCCTCACTGCAACAAACACCATACCTTAGCAGCTTAACAACCATTTATGAACCATCATACCAGACCTTCGATGAATTCTATACCACCCTTACTGAACGTCAGGAAGATTTTCTTAGTACTGGGTTCTCCCTCAAAGATATTGATACTCTTTGGACAACCGCTGATACCACCCCCGACACTGGAACCAGCGAAACCACCTATTTCATAAAACCCAATTTCATGGATGATATAAGTAAAAGCATCAGTTCCTTCCTCTCTGTAAACTATACCACAGGATCCACTGTAAAAAACATGCTCATGATGGTACAAATCGATCGATCAATTGGTGTAGAACAACTCGGTGAAGTCAGCAACAATCTTGTATCAACCATTACCACCCTCGATTCAGAATCGCCCTATGTCACCATGGAAGCAACTAGCTCCAGCCTCATTGAATATGAAATCAATGAAGTATCCATGGAAGCAAATGGCATCGTTATCCCCCTCATCTTCGTCGTCATCAGCATCATTCTCCTTCTCAGCTTCTGGCGTCTATCCTATACCATCATACCCCTCATCGGTCTCTCCATATCAATAGTCTGGTTGTTCGGTACCATGGTCCTCCTCAATATGCCTTTCATGATTATGGAAGTCGCACTGATCCCCATGCTCATGGGCCTTGGGGTCGATTATTCCGTACATCTCTTCCATAACTACAAGGCAGAATTATACAAAGGCCATCCACCAGGAAAGGCAATTGTAAATTCCATACAAGACATTGGTACCGCCATGCTTCTTGCCACTATTACCACTTTTATTGCCTTTACCTCATTTCTCACCGCGACCATGGTCCCACTTAGAGATTTTGGCATATTATGCGCCATTGGAATTGCCTACACCTTCATCGTTGCCATAACCTTCCAAGCAGCCCTTCGCTATCTTATCGATAACCGACGCTATCAAAAACAGGGTAAAAAACCTCTAAAAATTAGAAAAGCAAAAGTCCCCGGAATGGAAAGACTCGCCAAAATTATCTGCACCCATCCTCTCCCCATCCTACTCGGTACTATCTTAATTACCGGGGTTTTACTCAGTGGTGCTATGCAGATAAAAACTGGTTTTGAAATGGAGGATTTTCTTCCAACTGAAAACCCTTCAATTGTTGTAATGAATAACATTGCAGAAATCTATCCATTCTCAAGTCAAGAAAAAGAATATATTTTAATCGAAGGAAATATCGCAACAGTCACCGTACTTGAGGACATCTATAAAACACAAAACGCTATCGGAGATGACACCTATGTTCTCTATACATCTGATAGAACACCAAAACTTACTTCAATACTGACAGTAATTAACACAGCGGTTAGGAGCAATACCTCACTCATAACCACTTTTAATCTTGATGCACGAAATATTCCGCAATCAGATGCTATGGTCCTTGCACTCTTTGATTATCTTAACAATGATGACGCCTACCAGTATCAAACACAGGAAATTCTTCATAAAAACGGTAGTCTATACGATGCAACCATTATCATGGTATACATAAGCTCCTCAACGGGTGATAATAATGATATTAACCAAATCATGAAAACCATTTATTCAGAATTAAATAATGATGTTGACAAATCGTTTACTACCACCTCATCAGAAGTCACGGGTGACAACTCAATGATGCATATCATCATGACCTCAATGACAGAAAGTCAACTATTATCCACTAGTTTCTGTCTTATCTTAGCAGGTCTTGTACTGATTATCGCCTATAGAAATCCCGTCCTTGGGTTAATTGCCATGATTCCAGTAGCAATATCAACCATTTGGATAGTTGGAACCATGTATTTTATTGGTTATAACCTCAACGTGATGACAATAATGATTACCTCATTAACCATTGGATTAGGCATTACCTATGCCATTCATGCTGTGGAACGATTCCGTCATATCGCTGATAAAACTGGCGATGTCGTTGCTGCGGTTTCAGAAACCATTGGACATACCGGTGGTGCTTTGACCATTGCAGCGATTACCACAATAGCAGGTTTTATCATGCTTGTATTTACACCCATGCCGGTTGAACAACAATTTGGCATCATCACAGCATTAACCATATTTTTTGCTTTATTAACCTCAATTTTTATTCTTCCACCGGTTCTTATGTTCTGGGGGAAATGGCGAAAAAAACACAAAGGATATGTCATCTCTAAAGGAGACCCCAACACCCGAAAAAAATACAATAGCAACAAATTAAAATAAATCATAAGATTTTATTAATGATAAAAAAGTGTATTTACCCTTAGACCCCTTCATAAAATAATTTATTCCTATATTATTATTGTTATAAAATAAAGATT
>JAHJFH010000069.1 GCA_018824925.1 Thermoplasmatota archaeon | reverse complement strand
TGAGTTCTTCGAGGGTGAGGAGTTTGGAGTTGGTGGTTTCTCCGACGATGAAGCAGAGGTAGTTGGTGGTGTTGAGTGGTGATTGGGGGTATGTTTGTTGTTGCGGGGTGGTTTGAGTGATTAATTTTTGGTAGTTTTTGAGGGTTTGAATTGTGTTATGGTGTTGTGTGGTGGTGATGATGTGTGCTTGGTTAAGTTGGTTGAGGGTGTTTATGATGATGGTGAATGTTTGTTGTGGTGTTGTGGTATGTGCCATTTGTTGTTGTACATCTGTAATTATTTGAGTTAGGCTGGTTTGTTGGGTGGTGGTGAGGGTGATGGTTTGTGGGTGTGTTCCGTGTATGCCGGGAAAGGTTATTTGTATACGTGGTTGGTGGTTGGTTGCTTGTACGTGTAGTGGGGGGATGGTTGATCCGAGGATAAGGAGTATGAGGATGCTGATGCAGTATCCTTTTGTATGTATGGAATTACTCATTTTGTTTTCCTCCCGGGTGTTTAATTAGTGGTGTGGTAGTATTTATAAGTTTTTTTTTTTTGGTTGGTTACCAGCGGGGTTTGATCCATGATTCCATGAATCGTTCTGATAGATCGGGGCGGGCGTGGGCGATGTCGGTGATGGTGATGATGCCGATGAGGGTGTTGTCTTTTACGACGGGGAGTTTTTTTATTTTGTGTGTTTTCATGAGGTGTATTGCTTTGTCGAGATTGTCGAGTGGGTGTATGGTGATGAGGGGTTGGCTCATGATGGTGTGTGCTGGGGTGGTTTTGGGGTTGTGTTGGGTGCAGAGGGCGCGTTCGATGAGGTCTCGTTCGGTGATGATGCCGATGGCGTGGTGTTGGTGGGTGATGACGATGCTGCCGACTTTGTGGTCTTTGTATTTGTTGGCGGCGGTGAGGATGGTGTCGGTTTCTTCGATGGTGATGACGGGTGTGATCATGATTTCTTGGGTGAGCATGTGGGTTTCTCCTAGGGGTGGTGGTATGGTTGTGGTGGTATTAAAGACATTGTTGTTTTTTTTTATTGCTTGGGGGAAAAGTATATAAATTAACGATTGTTAAGTATTATATTGTAGATTAGGGGATAATTCTATGAATATTCATCGATCAAGTTGCCTCCGAGTAATAGGAATAAGTATCCTTGTAGCAAGTCTTTTGTTACCAGCTGGTACGCTTGCAGATACGACACTTCGCCCTGATGGGTATAGTGATCTTACCGTTCAGGAAGCATGGGCGTTTTTGACAAATGAGAGTAATGGGATACAGATACCTATTGATGTTCGTCGGGATGATGAATGGAAGGTAGAACATATTGATACACCGGCGCCGGAGAATCCGATTCATTACCCGTTGACTGATCTGCAGGATCCTGTGGGGCTTCAGATCTTTTTGACATTGTTTGAGGGTAAGGAGATTATTTTGTATTGTCGGACGGGAAGTCGGAGTGTCACGGCTGCAAATATCTTGCTTGCGAATAATTTCTCGGGTATAATTTATAATATGCTTGGGGGTATAACGGCGTGGACGGCGGCGGGGTTGCCAACGGAGGCGAATCAGGCACCATCTATTCCTGATATTTCAGGATCTGTTAAGGGGAAAGCAGGTGTTGAGTATACCTATAGTTTTTATTCTGTTGATCCTGATGGTGATGATGTTTTTTATTGTCTTAATTGGAGTGATGGTTCTGGTGAGATTTGTGTTGGTCCTTATGCTTCAGGTGATGTGGTTGAGGTATCTCATAGTTGGAGTGAAAAAGGTACCTATGTCGTTCAGGTTAAGGCACGAGATGTGTATGATGATGAGAGTGACTGGGGTACGCTGACGATTCAAATGCCGCGGTTCTATCCACTTTTTGCTTGGGCATGGTTGCAGGATCATTTTCCGGTTATCTATTATCTTCTCACTCTTCTTTTTTAATCAGTATGGGTTATTGAAGCCATATTTTTTTTTATTATTTTACATTGATTTGAGTTTGTGTCGAGTCCGTAAAAATAGATTGTGTGTATGGTGGAGTTATCTAAAAAAAGTGGGGTTGGTATTTTGGTAGTTATTTTTCGTATTTTTGGGGTTTTTCTTCTTTGGGATGGGGGATTTCTCGGTAGATGTCTGGTACTTCTTTTATTGAGATGAGAAGGCCGTTTTCATCGATTTTTACGATTGCTACCATTGTTCTCTCCAGAGGGCTTGTATTTGAGTATCAATATATAATACTTTGTTTTAATATAGATTATGGAGAAATGATCTAGAAGATTATTTTATTAT
>JAHJFH010000068.1 GCA_018824925.1 Thermoplasmatota archaeon | reverse complement strand
TATAGTTGACAGGTAAATTCTAATTGATGAACATCCACTTGGTGCAGTCACATATATGCTTTTTTCTGTATATGTTGTGCCGGAAACACCTGTAGAAATATTTGCCATAAGCGATTGACCATTAGTTAAATCATAAAAACTGTATACTCCGTTATTGCTTCCGTCTCCTCTTGTGTAAAAATTAACTTTATATAATTTCCCAGCAGTTACAGAAAAATCCTGGATAATAGAAACCTGGGAAGTTGTTTCTGTTAGTTTTACTGCATTACTGCCACCATTAACTGTAGCGGTTGCTTCTACTTTATTTCCACTCGGATCATTTACTCCAGTCGGTGACCATGGTGTAAAAGTATCACTTGTTCCATCATCCTGTGTTCCAGTGTATGTCTCAAATCCCTCATTGCTCAAAAGCTCACTTCCCAATCCCTCAGCCTCATCAGCAGTATCAATATATCCCCAAGCCACATCTCCCTCAGTATCTTCCATTACCAGCATATATGGATTGGCGGCGCCGGCGTAAGCTGCTAAGTTCACATTGTCAACGGCGGCAAAAGCAGAACCATCTGCTAAAGACAGTCCATGAACAGTCGGCCCCCAATTAGCTCCGGTTTCATCTTCATAGACTTTTTGCTTAAGATACTGGGTTGAGCCGTTAAATTGAAAGGCCTTGCCCCTGACTCCGTCTACTACTGTAGCTCCTGCCACTGAGGTCATATCTGCGTCTTTAACGCTTACATCCTGAACATCATTTCCGTCTGCCAAAGTTGAGTTTGTATTAAATCCCCAAGCCCCTCTGATATCACCGACCATTTCTTCAGTGATTTCATCTTTGGTGTAATATTTAACCGAGCCATTTGACTCATCCCCCTGTTTTTCTTGAATGACTGTGAGGCCTAAATCAGATCCTACATAGATCGTATTAGATGTTCCGTCAATAGTAGAAGTATTTTCTGTGACATAAAGATCATAAATACTAGCAGTAGTGCTACCTAAAATTCTAACAATATCAGTTGATGCGGCATGTGTGGAACCCGTTTTCCAGTATTGTGGGTCAGAAGCTTCATACCAATTATTTGATTGGGTTGTAATATTGTATTGCGTAAACACTCTTCTATAGTCAGATGAGCCGTTGAAGGTATAATACAAAGTGGCGTCATTCGCAATAAACACGTTATCAACGTAATTTACTATTGCGCTCTCACTAATAACACTCTCATCAGTCTCATTAATAACAGATACTCCTCCGTCGGTGGCTACTGCCACATAAGTTTTGTTATCGATGACCGCGGCGTGGACATCATTGACAAGATTATTTACAATCGCCAGGCTGGCATTGGCAGAACCATAGGTATTGGTTGTATTTCTTCCTTGGATTGTTTTATCTGAAGTCCTTCTGTCTGTGGTGTTGTATCTGTAAATACTGTCTCCGCTAAAATCAAACTCATAAAGCCCTGTTCCTGAGGCTCCGTTTGTGCCTGTATATATTCTGCCATTTAACCCAAAACCTGATGAGGGATTATTGTCTGTGTCTGCTCCCAGAGAATAATTGGTTCCCTGAGAGGCTTTTAGCCATAGCTCATTATCTTCTGCATCTATTATGTAGAGATTATCACCAGTAGCAATTAAAGCTTATTTTTTGGGAAATTCCCTTGTTCCGCACCTGTCATCAGAAGCAATCGTGCAAGCCTCTAGCTCCGTAGCATCCAGCTGTTCTGTAAACTAGGAAGCTATCTGAAACACATCATTAGCAGTCCAGTCAGCTCCGGTAGTAAATGATACATAAACCTTAGTTGAACCAAGCTGGGTTAAAGAGGTAGAAGTGGCAATGCCGGAAGAATAGGTTCCATCTTTTACCCGCCACTGGTATTCGGCTGTTCCGGTCGCTCCTCCGGTAACAATCTTTATCTCCAAAGTGTTGCCGTCAGTATAATCATTACCTGGCACAGATACCTGAATGTTTCCAGAGTCTGTGGTATTTATAGTTCCGGTTGTCTTTACTACTCCATTTCTCCAGTTAGGGTCTATGCCCAGAGTAACTTGATCGGCTGATGAAGAATCAGCAGTGGTGTCATAAATATAGACATCGTTGATAGCTGTTCCTGAAAGCTGGGAGTTAATAAAGCTGGAAGCTAAAGTAAAAGAGTCGGAAGAAACAGCTATATTATCTTTTTGGCCATAGTTAAATTCGGCGGTTTCATCCTGAGTCCAAGAGTAGGAAGAGGCGAGAATAGAATAGGTAGCATGTAGCAAGTAGTATGTAGCAAGAAAAGCAAGAAAAAGAACTAAAACAAAATGAAAAGACTTCTCCCCAACCAAAACATTCCTTTTCCAGAAAGGTTTCATATATTCAGTATAGACAAATGGAAAATAAAAAGGAATATCTGACTCCAGAAGTAATTTTACTTAAGTTTTTGAGGAGAAATAATCTCGATGTCTTTCATCGGGAAATCGGCGGTATTGTTTGTGACGAGGGTTAGATTGTGAACTTTAGCCTGACCAGCTAGAAAACAATCAAGAAGAAAAACCTTTTTGGTTTTGCGAAGATATTTTTTTCTGTATAGACCTGCAATTTTGGCAGTCTCGAAGTCCAGAGGAATAATTGGGAATCGATTCAGAAGTTTATTAAACGCTTTCATTTCATCAGCTTCTGCTTTAGGGTAAAATTCTCCGATTGTGATTACAGAAACAACAATACTGGCTTTTAC
>JAHJFH010000067.1 GCA_018824925.1 Thermoplasmatota archaeon | reverse complement strand
AGTATAATATTTATAGTACTATATAATATTATCACAATCTAATAATTTGTCTATGCAGGAGATTTATATTTGGCATCAAAAGAGATTGTCCTTCAAACCCAATCGATTACCAAATTGTATCAGATGGGTAAACAGCAATTTCGTGCATTAAACAATGTGTCATTATCAATTCATCATGGAGATTTTATTGCATTGATGGGTCCCTCTGGGTCTGGTAAAAGCACGTTGATGAATATTATTGGTTGTTTAGATAGACCTACTTCGGGGGATGTGGTGCTAGCTGGTGAGCATATCGCGCATTTGAGTGATAATCAGCTTGCAGAGATTCGAAATCGAAAAATTGGTTTCATTTTTCAAACTTTTAATCTTATTCCGACACTTCCAGCTTTTAAAAATGTTTCTTTACCGATGGTCTTCAGCGGTATTCCTAGGAGTATTAGCGAGGCTCGAGGGAGAGAATTACTTGGCAAGATGGGGATGGTTGAATGGGCGCATCATCGACCAAGTGAACTATCTGGTGGGCAGCAACAACGGGTAGCGATTGCACGAGCATTAGCAAATGATCCTGCGATAATTTTAGCGGATGAACCAACAGGGAATCTTGACACAGTAACAGGAACACAGGTAATGGATTTTTTAAAATCAGTAAATAAAACAGGGAAAACGATTGTGCTGGTCACGCACGATAGTTCGTTGAAGCGGTATGCTAATCGTGTGGTTATGATGAAAGATGGGAGTATCAGTGAGCGGAAATGATTGCAGATATTTTTCTTATGAGTGTTGATGCGTTACGGTCACATAAGATTCGTACGTTATTGACCCTGTTAGGAGTAATTATCGGAATTGGCTCAGTGATTATGGTAACAACAACGGGGCAGTCGGTAGAACGTTTTATTGAGCAGCGGTGGAATATTTTTGATCCAACAGGTATGCTTGTGGGTACGGGAACGAATACGAACCCCCCATCGCTTTCGTTGACCAGTGTGGTATTTACTGATAAGGATGTGAAGAATATTCAGAATCTGCAACATGTTAAGGAGGCGGCTCCCGTTGGGTTTGTGCCATTGAAATTTGCTGCAAAAAAGGAGGGTTTTTTGAAGTGGAAGACTGCTTCAACTGGTACAATGTATGTGAGTACACCTCTTATTTTAGATGTGTTGAATCTCACAATTGAGGAAGGTCGGGTTTTTACTGAAGGGAAACATGAGATTATTATTACTCGGAGTACCACGAAATTATTTGGGATAAACCAACTTTTAAATGTTGGGGATGAAATTCATTTGCAACGGATTGATGGTCGGTTGCTGAAAGCAACGATTGTGGGGATTATTCGTGAGACGGGGAGTACGAATATTATTAGTCAGATTATGGCTCCCTCGATTCTTGGGCCAGCTGATCCGTATTATTCCACCTATTTTGGTTCTAATGTGGGTACCTTGTTTAATCGGGTTACGGCCTATAATTTGTTGTATGTCTCAGCTGATAATAAAGATGTGGTGGATGTGGTGAAGGGGGATATTCTGTCATATTTGAATACGAGTTCTGATGCGAAGACCTTTAAACAGGCACGGTTTGATTTTGTAGTAGTAACTCAACAATATATTATTGAGAGAATTAATGAAATTATGAGTGTTTTAAATATGCTTATAACTAGTATTGCGTTGATTTCGTTAGCGGTTGGGGGGATTGGTATTGCTAATATTATGTATGCTACGGTTACGGAGCGGACACGGGAGATTGGGACGATGATGGCGGTGGGTGCGAAACGGCGGCATATTATGAAGTTGTTTTTGTATCAATCTACCGTGATTGGTATTATTGGTGGGGTGTTAGGTGTTATTTTAGGAGCGAGTGTGAGTGCGTTTGTGGTACAGGTAATTAACCGGTATATGGCTGAGTTGGGTGGTGCATCGTTTACGGGAACGATTACGGTGTTATATCCGTTGGAATGGTTTGTTATCGCTGCGTTTTTTGGTATTGTTATTGGTGTGGTGGCGGGGGTGCTGCCTGCGCGGAAGGCAGCAAGAATGGATCCGGTTGAGGCATTACGATATCAATAAAGAATAGCTTGTTTCGGGAATCCTTAATATAGGTTGTTGATATTTTCTTTTTAGATAAAAAGTTGATGAATGGTTCGTTAGGAAGAAAGGATGAAGTCTGATAGAGAGTTTAATTTACTGTTTTTGTTTTTAAAACAATATAAGTTTCGGTTTACATTTCTGATAATTTTAGCTACGATTATTGGAGTTTTTGAGTCATTAAATGTTGCGTTGATATTTCCTTTGTTATCCTTTGGATTGGGAACTACTGCT
>JAHJFH010000066.1 GCA_018824925.1 Thermoplasmatota archaeon | reverse complement strand
GGTGGTGACCCAACCCCACATCTTCTTTATATCCTTCAAGTACTCAAACACCTAACCTCCCCACTTCCACAAATCTGGAATTCTAACATGTACTGCTCAGAGGAAACTATGCAGCTTCTCCATGGCATTATCGATGTGTATCTCACTGATTTTAAATTTGGAAACGACACCTGTGCCCATCGTCTCTCGCAGTGTACCAACTACTCAACAATCATCCAAAGAAATCATCTCCAGGCCTACAACCATGGCGACCTCCTAATACGACACCTCGTACTCCCGAATCATCAACATTGCTGCACTGAACCAATTATTGATTGGATCCACCAATATACTCCTGATGCAGCGGTTAATATCATGGGACAGTACCACCCAGCATATCATGCACATAACTACCTAGATATTGACCATCAACTTTCAACTGATGCTTATCAAAAAGCATGTACTTATGCGCAATCAAAACAGCTTCATCTTCTCTAAAATCGAAACCGGGAACGATAAAATACAATACCCCCAACTACTAACACTAGCACAACTAAAAGTATCAAATACCAATAGGTAAAAGACTCGACATTTTTTACCATTACTTCAGTAGTACTTGAATCATATCCAATCCGTGATACCAACAACTTAAAAGTACTATCCCATGAAACCTCTGGTGCAATAAGTACCACCATTCCTGTATAATCCGTGAAATACACGGTCTCACCAAAGACAACCCGTACACCTGGTACCGCTATTCCTTGCATCGTACGCACTGATACTATAAATGATTCCCCTTCAAGTATGGTGGGTACAACCCCAACGATAAGTTTCGAGGTAAAACCTGATGCATTATCGACATCAACGACTTCAATCATCGAAGAAAGTGGTGAAAAACCTGAATGACTCGCATTAATCCACATCATTTTCGTCTTATCAAGCGGTGGTGCCTGAAATTCTACTATTCCACTGCTATCTGAGTACTTTAAATTATTGTTAAACCATACTGCCACATCAGATACTGGCCGATCAAAAGAGTCAACAATAGTTAACGCAAACCAGGATGATTCATTGATCACCGTCGTATATACGATATTTAAAACGTTTTGATCTCCTGGTTTGTTTCGGATGGTAAACCGCGCTGAACCAAAATTATGTTTCTCTTTTAATGCATAAATGTATCGTTCCTGATCAAAAAATACAACGGGTGCGTGCAGCTCAAATGAGCCAGAAACAGCAGATATCATCATTGAATTTTCATAACCCAACCAAATGCTCACCCCATCAATTGATCTACCTACATCATCAAAAATACTGATGAGAATCGTATCTCCTTCATCTACTTCAGATGGTGTAACATCAAGATAAATTGTGGGCCCCTCAACTGGTTCAAAAATATATATTTTCACTTCATCAATTCCTGATAGCGATCGATACCCAGTTTTTTCCACCTGTACCGTAAAATAATCGGCAGTAATTGGTGAGGGAGAATCTATCCATGCCCGTCCTTGCTCATCGGTTATTTGTTCTTCCACCATCACCCCCTCATACCATACAGATATATGTGCTGCTGCGACACCTCCTGATAATCCAAGTACATAGACCTTGATATCTTGTTCACCCTGTTCGATTATTGATGGAACAATAATTTCATATAATTGATCACCTCGACCAGCCTCAGCAATACGAATAGTGGAACTATAGGGGCCATAGCCTGATTTATTGACATAGAGCCCCACATTTGTTGTCACTAAGACATCAGGAGCTATTAACACCACAGAACCCAAGGTATCCGTGAGGTACATCTCAGAATTGAACCATACCTGTGTTGCTTCCACGGGATTCTCATTGGCTTGTACAGTAATAGAGAATGTTTCGAGTTCTTTAATGGTTTCATTTGAAAACTGTACAGATAGTGCTCCTGTTAAATTTTTGACATACACTATTTTACTTACAGATAAATTACCCGCGACCCATGCTGTTATTTCACAATATTTCCCGGTGAAGGGTACCACCGGCATTGTTATAGAAACCTCTCCAGTTGATCCATTAGATAATGTTGATAGAGATGTGTCGAAAATCACTTTAGCTTGCACAGGTTGATCATTTAGTAAAATGGTAAAGACAACGGTCTCACCTTCAAATACTTCAGATGGACCAGCAATATATAACGTATTATCTGTACAACAAACCGTTTGAATACATGAATTAACAACAAGGAACATTATCACAATTATAAGCCTAACCCGGAATGGTTGATATTGCATACCTTTAGGGTATTTACACCATCCGGAGTTCATACGAGCGCATCACCATCCACACAATAAGTAACTTATGTCCAAAATCCTATTTAATCTTTTAGCCATAACGACATCACATGGGTTGGAGACTTATCACCACTGGTCTAGCAGATTCTTATTTCGTCACCGCTGCAGATGAGGCATTGATCACCCTTCGAACCCAAGATCTAATACCGAATACCCTTCATTTCTATCGAAGAAACCAACCAACAATATCCATCGGTCGATCACGCAGGCTAGACCATGACATCAATCTACCATATTGTCAACAACATCATATCCCTCTAATCCGGAGAACAACTGGGGGTGGAACCATATATACCGACCCAGGTTGTCTCATATATAGCCTGGTCTTTGATCATACTGACATTGCCGCGACTACATCCATCGATATATTTAGCACAATATGTACCCATATAGTAAAAGCATTACAAGAACTCAACATAAATGCATCCTATAAACCACCCAATGATATTCATCTATCCGGAAAAAAAATCTCTGGATCGGGGATCCTCAAAAAAAATCAGCACATCCTCGTCCATGGAACACTTTTACATTCAACAGATCTCACCACAATGCGCCATGCCCTCAAACAACCATTACAAACAACCCCTGTCACCACACTAATAAATGAACATCATACCAACATAAATATCAAAGATATACAGAATGCACTTATCCAACAATTCGCATCACTATTCAACACCACCTTCAATCCTTCACCATTCACACAGAAAGAAAAAGCTTTGATAGACAATTTAATTCAGACACGCTATTCACAACCACAATGGAACATCATGAGATGAAACCTATGAATGTAACCGTGCAAAAAGTAAATGCCTTCTCAACAACCCCGCAAGGAGGAAATCCCGCAGGAGTAGCAATAAATCCACCACCATTAACCCCCAAGCAAATGCAATGGATATCCCAAGCACTCAAGGTATCGGAAACCGCATTCATAAAGCCCAGTACCAAAGCAGATTTTCATGTGCGCTTTTTTTCATCACAAATGGAGGTTGATCTCTGTGGTCATGCAACCATCGCCACTTTTCATGCACTCGCACAAAAAAAAATCATTACCTCCTCTGCACAGAACCCCCGGGTAGTACATCAGGAAACAAAGGCCGGGATTCT
>JAHJFH010000065.1 GCA_018824925.1 Thermoplasmatota archaeon | reverse complement strand
CTCGAGAGCGCCTGCCCGGCGAGAGCACGAGCACTGACATGAAATACTGTGGGCATGAGTTCTCCAGCGATCTTATACATGTTAGGGATCATAAGAAGAAGTCCTTGTGATGCTGTGAAGGTAGTGGCGAAACACCCAGCACTGAGGACACCATGCACGGCTCCTGCAGCGCCACCCTCGGATTGCATTTCAGAAATATTTAGGACCTGATTAAAAATATTTTTTCGTTTATAGGCAGCCCATTTATCAGCGATTTCACCCATTGGTGAAGACGGGGTGATAGGATATATAGCTGCTACATCACTACATGCATATGCTATATGGGCTGCTGCTGTGTTTCCATCCATGCTTTTCATGGTTTTTTGTTTTTGTTTTGTATTTTCCATAACAATTTGTTGCTCACTCATTACTATCACCTGAGAAAATTATTCTTATTTAATAGATTGAAGATTTATCGCGTTACCGGTAATCGCGCTTTGTACATAAATATTTGGATTCTATATAAGATATATTAAGAAAGGGCGTAGTCTCTCTATATTCTGATTTTGTGGGGTATGTTTTTTTAAGGAATTTTGATTGTTTGGTAAACTTCAAATACTTTATTTATAATGCCCACGTCAAGGTGTCATATGGATATTCTATCAGTGCTTATACCCGCTGGAGGCATTTTAGGTATTATTTGTGCTATAGTGTTATTTTCATTGGTAAAACGGCAAAGTCCGGGTAATGAGAAAATGCAGGAGCTAAGTAATGCTATCCGTGAAGGAGCGATGGCGTTTCTCACTAGTGAATATAAAGTTCTAGTTGTGTTTGTTATTATTATTTCTGTGCTTTTGTTTATTGCGTCATATATACCCGGGAGTGGTATGAATTGGCAATTAGCTGTGGCGTTTATTGTCGGAGCGCTTTTTTCTGCGGTGGCTGGAAACATTGGGATGCGCACAGCGACAATGGCGAATGCTCGAACCGCTGAGGGGACCAAACAAAGTCTTGGTAAGGGTTTATCGATCGCATTTTCTAGTGGTGCAGTTATGGGATTAGTTGTTGTTGGATTAGGGGTTCTCGGAGTTTATATTTTATATGTTTTATTTCAAGATCCCGATGTTCTTTTTGGTTTTGGATTTGGTGCTTCATCTATTGCACTTTTTGCTCGTGTCGGTGGTGGAATCTATACAAAATCTGCTGATGTTGGGGCGGATTTAGTTGGAAAAGTAGAGGCTGGTATCCCTGAGGATGATCCTCGAAACCCTGCCGTGATTGCTGATCAGGTAGGAGATAATGTTGGGGATGTTGCAGGGATGGGTGCTGATTTGTTTGAGTCCTATGTCGATGCGATAATTGCTACGATGGTATTAGGTACAATTGCTGCTGCAGGGAGTATGAGTGTGAATGGGTTTATACCGACTGATTTTGGTGAAAACGCGATTCTGCTTCCTTTAGTAATTGCCGCCTTAGGAATTATAGCCTCAATTCTTGGTACATTAGTTGTTCTCATGGGGAAGGGAAAAAATATCTATAGTGTGCTTCGTAATTCTCTGTTTTTTGCGACGTTTCTTACCGCGGTTTTTGGTGGATTAGCGACATGGTATTTATTACAACGGTTGGAACCTTTTTTTGCTATGATTGCAGGATTATTCGCGGGAATTGTGATTGGACTTAGTACCGAATATTATACTTCCGAAAGACGGAAACCGGTACAGGCAATTGCGAATGCTGCAAAAACAGGTCCAGCGACCGTAATTATTCAGGGGATGCAAACCGGGATGATGAGTACGATTATACCAGTCATAGCTGTTGTTATTGCAATGCTTATTGCCCATATCCTCGCAGGTTTCTATGGTGTTGCGATTTCAGCAGTCGGTATGTTAAGTATTTTGGGTGTATCCTTGGCGACAGATTGCTATGGCCCGGTTGCAGACAATGCCCAAGGGATTTCTGAGATGGCGGGTATGGGAAAAGAGGTTCGGGAACATACAGAACAACTAGATGCTGTAGGCAACACTACCGCTGCGATGGGAAAAGGATTTGCAATCGGCTCTGCGGCAATAACCTCACTTGCCCTGATTTTTACCTATATCACTAAAATTACCGCGCTTCAAGGAGGGACATTATTGCTTACATTGGATGACCCCTATCTTGTGTCGGGGTTATTTATCGGTGCGATGTTGCCTTTTATTTTTACCGCATTGACCTTAGGAGCTGTTGGACGAGCCGCTTATTCAATGGTGGAGGAGGTCCGATATCAATTTAAGGAGTTTAAATTGCTTGAAAGTGATGTCAATAAACCAGATTATGCTCGGTGTGTAAAAATTAGTACGAATCAATCACTTAGAGAAATGATTCTTCCTAGTGTCATGGCAGTAGTTACACCAATAGTCATTGGGATTATTCTTGGTCCAAAAGGCCTTGGTGGACTGCTTATGGGGTCAATTGCAACGGGTTTTCTTTTAGCGGTATTTCTTGCTAATGCTGGTGGCGCTTGGGATAATGCAAAAAAATATATCGAAACTGGGAATCTTGGTGGCAAAGGTTCAGCTAATCATAAAGCAACGGTTATCGGTGATACTGTTGGTGATACTTTTAAAGATACGTCAGGGCCTTCATTAAATATTCTTATTAAACTTATGTCTATTGTATCGCTAGTATTTCTACCCATATTTGTCATTTTTAATTAAAATCCGTGGGTGTTTGATGATAAGAAATTATAAAATAGCAGCAGTTATTTCAAGATAAATAAGAAAAAAATGTGTTGGTGGATTGAAAACCTATGAAAAAAGAGTATAAGGAAGGAGATATAGCCATTATCATTGATCTTGATAAATGTATAGGTTCAGGTGAATGCGTAATCGCATGTCCGGTAGAAATTTTTGAGGTTGTCGATGGTAAAGCCATTGTAAAAAATGTTAAAGAGTGCATCGAATGTTGCGCATGTGTTAACGCGTGTCCGCAAAACGCAATAGAACACAGCTCGTGTTAAACAAATATAAATATGTTTTTAAAACCTACCATTTTCTTCTTTTCACCTGATAGATGATTACAAAAAGAATCATTACCATCCGGGATCTTTCATGAATACAATAACCGTTCGTCTTGTTACCGATTGGCCAATACCAGATATTGTATCATTGTATCAAGCAGGTAATTGGTGGCGGCCACAGTATGACCCCGCAAAAATTCCTCAACTCATAAAACAAAGTTATGCTTTTGCAATAGCTGAAGATACAACCCAGAAAAAAGCAGTTGGTATGGGGCGGGTGATTTCAGATGGTATATCTGATGCCTATATACAAGATATGATTGTACTCCCAACGTATCGATGTAAAGGAATCGGCAAACAAATCTTGGATATTCTTATTTCTCATTGTTTAAAAAATGGGATCACCTGGATTGGTCTCATCGCTGAACCCGGGAGTGAACAGTTTTATCAGACATTAGGTTTTATCACTATGCAAAACCACACACCGTATCTTTACTCAAAAAGGAGTGGAAATGATCAATCTAAATGATTTTCAGCCAATTTCCCTTGAAGATTACCCGATATTTAAGGATCATTATTCACGATTTCTCCCCCCACATAGTGATTATGTGTTTACCACCATGATAAGTTGGCAAGACTATGTTCAGTATTCCTATACAATCAGAGATGATCAACTTATTATACTAACTCACTTTAAGGATAGGGCCTATCTCAGACCACCCCATGGTAATATTACCCAAGATATGCTAAAACAAGTCTTTATGCTTGCCAAGAAGCTGGATAATCCTTCACCACTTGGTATGATCCCAGGGACAACAAAAGAAATCATTGAACAAACATACCCTTACATAAAATTAACGAGTCATCGGGATTATTTTGATTATGTCTATCGTACCGAGGATCTCGTTCATCTGAAAGGATCAGCATATAGCAGCATACGGAATCGATTAAATAAATTTACCAAATCCACAGAGTATCAAGTTGAAGATATTACTGAAGAAAATTTTTCCGAGGTAAAAGAGTTTTTGAAACGATGGTGTCTATGGAAAGATTGTGAATCAGATGAGTTATTAGATCATGAACGAAAAGCTATTTTATATGCTATCGCTCATTTCTATGAACTCCATCTTAAAGGTCTTCTGATACTAATTAATGGCCAGATAGAAGCAATAGCTGTCTATGAATATATGACCCCGGACACGGTGCTAGTCCATTTTGAAAAAGGCTCACCAGATTATGATGGTGTCTACAAAGTTATTAATTGGGAAACTGCGAAAAATGTACAAACCACAAGTGAATACATAAATCGAGAAAGCGACATGGGAATAGAAGGACTACGACAAGCAAAATTATCCTATCGACCACATCATTTCAATAAAGTTTATCATATAAACAAAAAAGATATTAATGACCAAGCAACCTAATCTAGAGATTCATCACAGCAAGCGTCATCCTCAAATTGGAAACCATTATGTTTTTTCATAAAACGACAAATCCGACAGGTTTCTACAAGAACAATCGTATGACCATTTGCACAAATTTTTTCTGCTGATTTCGTGATTTCTGAAAGTATGAGAGGATCAGTAATAGAAGTATTCCCTCGTTTTTTTGAGAAATATTGACTTACCGCAGCAGGAGTGATTCCTAATTTTAATGCTGCCTGCCTTTGACTGAGACCATATTCATGGACAAGACTCGCTGCGATTTCTTTTCTGATGACAGGAAGGCCACGCCACATGATAAATTCGCAGGGAGTTTTCTGCATGTATGGATAATCTATTTACCAGTACATAAAGTTAACGATTGTTAATAAGATGATTAAATAACCAAAAAATAATAAAAAAACAAACACAGAAAATACCTAAATAGAACAAAACGATGCATACCCTTGAGCCCACATGCCCGACCTAACTACACGCCTCTGCACTATAAAGCTACGAAACCCTACAATCCTTGCATCTGGCATTCTCGATGAAGACGCAAACACCATGCAACGAGTCTACCACAACGGTGCAGCGGCCGTGGTCACCAAATCCATCGGTATTACCCCACGTGACGGCTACCCAAACCCAACCCTCATCGACCTAGATTATTGCCTTCTCAACGCCATGGGCCTCCCCAACCCCGGTATCGATGAATACCTCCCTGAAATCCAACAAACAGTGCATAATAAGATACCTACCATCGCAAGCATCTACGGCGCAACACCCCATGAATTCACCACCCTCGCAACCAAAATGCAATCCGCAGGAGCACATGCACTCGAACTAAACCTCAGCTGCCCCCACGCAAAACATTATGGCCTACAAATTGGCTGTGATAAAGACCTCATCACCCACATCATCCAAGCAGTAAAACAAGCCGTACATATACCTGTTTTTCCAAAACTATCACCTAACGTCACCGATATTGTTGACATTGCCACAACAGCAGCAGACGCCAAAGCTGACGGCATCGTTGCTATTAACACCCTAAAAGCCATGAAAATCGATCTCGATCTTCAACGACCCATTCTCGCCAATGCAATCGGAGGTCTCTCAGGGAAAGCACTCAAACCCATCGGAGTCCGCTGTGTATATGAACTAGCAGAACACCTCGACATACCTATCATCGGCGTAGGTGGTATACTCACTGGCGAAGATGCCCTGGAATATATTATGGCGGGCGCCACCGCCGTCCAAATAGGATCAGGTATTTATTATCGCCAAATAGATATTTTCACAAAAATATGCTCAGAAATAACAACATGGATGAACAACCACAACTACAGAAATCTTTCAGAACTAATCGGGGTGGCACACCAATGAATATCCCCATTATCAAAAAAATCCTAGCAACCCAACAAGAAACCACTGATATTCGAACCATAACATTCAGCGACGAAACACCCACACAACCTGGACAATTTTATATGATCTGGATCCCAGGTATAGACGAAATACCCATGAGTGTCTCAAAAATAGAACCACACACCAAAAGCATCACATTCAGAAAAATCGGGGACGCCACAACCAATCTCTTTCAACTAATAGAAGGAGAGCTAATCGGTGTTCGAGGGCCATTTGGCAATGGTTACCATATTAAAGGAAAAAATATCCTCTTTGTCGGAGGTGGCACGGGAATCGCAATGCTTGCCCCCGCTATCGAACAAGCGATACAAAAGAAAAGAAAAACAACGGTCATTATCGGTGTAAAAACCAAAACTGAACTCTTCTTTATCAAACGTCTACAGCCACATATCCACCAACTAGAAATCAGCACTAATGACGGCACTCACGGCTTTAAAGGATATGCCTCAGATCTAGCCAACCAACTCATCACTG
>JAHJFH010000064.1 GCA_018824925.1 Thermoplasmatota archaeon | reverse complement strand
GTTCATTGTTCAATGATTCGACGTGGTCCATCCTCAACCCTCATTGGTTTCATCTTGGTTTTAGTTTTAAAGTTATTGGTACGCCTTCTATGTAACAATAGGGTAATTACTAGTGTTGTTATACTCATTGCTGCTAAAGCTATTGTGTTTATAGGTTCCACCGGGAAAAATATAAGAATTATGCGAGAAGTGATATATGATAAGGGTAACATAATATAGGGGAGGATTCGCCAAGGGTGCTTAATCGCATCTGTGTAAGATATTAGCAAAATTATAAGATGTGCCAATAGCAAGGCACTTATAGCAATAATTGAGAGCCACCCAAATAGTGAGAAGAGCGAGAGATACCAATTAGCGAGTAATATCACTGAAAGGTAATAAAAAAGGTATATGCCTATAAATACACTGATCAGATAAAATGGGTGTTGGAGAATATGGTTTTTAATATTATTTAAATCATATACCATGTCAACTTTGAATGTTTTTTGTTTTATTATATAACTAGGACGGATACCAAGTCCAAGGAAAATGAGTAGAATTAAGAAACCTAAATGAGCGGGATGAAAGAGATCTAGGGTGATAATGAGCGAAAAGAAGGATGTACTAAAACTAAAGAGATTTTCTCCAAAACCTATCAATTGTTGTCCAAATGTGAGGGATTCTATCGTAAATATTTCTTTAAGGGGGATTCCCGGGGGTATTAATAATAAAGCGAAAAGTAAAAGTAATAGTGGTGGAATAAAAAAAGGTCCAATAAATAAAAATGAATTTGAGATCCATTCAAAAACTCCTTCTTTTTTTCTTCTTGGGGCAACGGTTCCGTAATCTGTTGTGAGTCGAAATTCTCCAATTCCACTCCGGGTGACAGTATACCCCAAGGCATGGCAAATACTTTGAAAAAATATACCGATGAAATTAGTAAATCTACAGAAAGGTTCGTGACGTTTTTTTATTTTTTGCAGTAAATATTTTTGACTTTCAATAAATAGAAGTTGTATGAACCAAAATAGCAGTACACCCAGCATTGGAGCGAGAGGGCCAAAGGCCACAATATCAATCGGTGTTGCTTCCATTTTAGTCTGCAGCAGATAGGACCTGCTGTTTTAAAATATTTGTTAAAAATAGGACGATCGCGGGAATGGCGATGGGCGGTAATTATATGTTTCTTAGCAAATAATTAGCATTATTATCGCATAAGTTTGAGGCGTACCATTTGATAAAATGATTCACCGAACCGAATGAAGCGTGCTTTTTTTTCTGATCCGGTGATATGAATTTCACTTTCTGGGGTTATTGAGAAATAGGAATTTCCGTCTAAAACAAGTTGAGTTTCTTTACTTTTTGGTAGAATTTTTATCTGTACGGTTCGTTTTAGAGGAACAATCCATGGGCGTGCAGAGAGTTTAAATGGGGCAATTGGTGCAATGATCATTGCATTGACAGCGGGGTCCATCATCGGTCCACCAACACTAAGTGAATAGCTGGTTGAACCGGTGGGGCTTGCAACAATTACTCCATCTGCACCCATGGTTTCGATGAGTTCATCATTTATGAATATTTTTAGATAAAGAATTTTGGCGATTTGTGCAGTTTGTGCTGTTACTTCGTTTGTTGCGTCAGGAAGACGAGTTCCATCTAGTAGAGTTTTTAATTTTGCTCGTTCTTCTATGTTGTAATTTCCTGTGATAAGGCGTTGTAGGCCGCCCATGGCATATTTTGATTCGACTTCTGAGAGAAATCCGATTCCACCTGAATTTATTGCAAAAATGGGTTTTTCGACATATTCCAGTGTTTTGAGGATGGTTCCGTCCCCTCCAATGGTTATTACGATATCGCATTTTGTGTTGAGGTGTTTTAGATGATGTCCTTTTTCATGGAGAAATTCTGCGAGATGCTCTTCGAGTATAACGTTTCCATGCTCTTGGAGGAATTCTTTTACAGTGCCACCGAGTTGAAGGGCTTTTTTGGCATTTGGTCGTGCGACAATACCCCAGTTCATTTTTTCACACCGTTATAGTTTTGAAAGACGCATGAGTGGCTTTAATTTTATTAATAGTGAAGGGTGTTTTGCGACTAATGCTTTTACGAGACTAAACGTACTGAGCTCGTCGAATTTATAATTTTTTAACGAGTCTGCGAGCATGTTGAGGGTTTTATCATCAAAGTTTTGAAGGATTTCTTTAACGACATAGTTACGTTTCAGTTTTCGGTATAGGGTGTCTTGTAACTGTTCCTCGTAAGGAAGTAATGTTTTTTGGTCAAATTGTTGTAGTTCTATCGCATGTCCTATGGTCTCTCCTGCACTTTTTCCTGCTTCGATGGAAGCCATTAATCCACCTCCAGTAATGGGATCTACTTGTCGGGCTGCATCACCGACGAGCAGTAAATGGTCGTAGGTGGCTGGGATTGGTTCTGCAACTGGAACGGCTCCTGCAAGGAATCGGAGGGGTTCACCTTTTTTGAGGTCTGGATGGTTCTTAATAAATGTGTTAAGGAGTTTAAGGGGAAGTTGGGGTGTGCTTTCACTTGCGAGTACACCGATACCAACATTTGCTGTATCTTTTCCTTTTGGAAAGACCCAGATATAACCGCCGGGTGCGATTTTTTTTCCTAAATAGAAATCACAGTATCCTTCCTCTACAACAATATTTGATAGGGTATATTGCGTACAAGTTTCGAGATCATGTGGTTTTAATGTTGTATTAATCCCTGCCCATCTACCAACTTTTGATTCTACGCCATCAGCGGCTACAATAATATCTGCTTCAATGTCAAGATGTTCATCGAATTGAAGGGCTTTTATTCCAATGATGGTGTCTTTATTTTTCAGCAAGTCGATTGCTGTGGTGTTCAGCATAATGGAAGCGCCTTTTTTTAATGCTCCTTGTACTAGTTCTTTATCAAAAAATTCTCTGTTTAGTACATATCCTGTTTCAGCACCAGCAAGTTCTGCTGCGAGTTTGACTATGGTACGATCTGGTGAGAATATTCTGGCACCATCCATACTGGCCGCCATCCATTTTGTTCCAGATAATAGGTTATAATTATCGACATTTTTACTTATTCCTTCGGCGCAGAGTACGGGTACTCCTACTTCCGGGCGTCGCTCAATGATGAGTACTTTTGCCCCTGATGCTGCGGCATACCGTGCTGTGACACTTCCTGCTGGACCGCTACCAACTACTACGACGTCATATTTCATTTTTTGCCCTCCAAATCTATTGCACCAACGGGGCAGGTATTTATACAGATCCCACAGCTTATACATTTTGTTTTTTCAAGGAAAGCTTTTCGTCCATTCATTGTGATAGCATCTTGTGGGCATACTGAAATGCAACCACCACATGCTAAACAAAGAATTTGGTTGATATGGGCTTTAGGCTTTGCCATAGGATTCTCCTTGAGTTATTCCTGATGCGATCAGATGTGCTATTCGCAGGGGTTCAGGGATGACACCGCGTATGGTTGACAACTTTATTATGTCTTCCGCCTCAGAGATAGAAAGACCATTTATTTTTATATAAACAGGGTTATGTTTTGTTAATATTTTGTGTAGAGTCCCTTTTTTTATCAGTGTTAACCTGTCCTTCCAGTCAACAAAATGTTTTTTTAGAACATCTTCAATTTTGGTAAAATTTGGTTTATCTCTAGTTAGAGTTATTATAGGTATTTGGGTTTTTTCGTATATTGTATTAATGTCGATTACATTGAAGCCCCCTAGGGTGGCACCATCTAGGAGTATTGCTTTTAGTTGTTTTTTATATCGTGAATGCTGAATCATGTCCAAACATATTTCTGTTGCATCGGTACCATCGATAGTGATAGTATTGCATAAAATGCATTCTAGATACGCGCCTCCGCGCATAACGACACCAATAACAATGCTGGTTTGCTGACCAAAGGTGAATGGTCCATCATCAATTCCTAAAAGTCTTATTTGCTTCTTCATTTTAATATTTACAAATTTTCAGGTGCTAATCAATGTTTCGAAACATGCTGGCAATGGTATAAAATTATTGAGGAGTACTGTTTTTATAAGCGTCGATACCACCTTGAAAGGCACGTTTATTTATATCCTGGTATTTTTTTGGAACGTTTTGTAGTATCGTTTCCAAGAGTATTTTATTACTGATTGGTAATATTTGGCTTGCGGCAAGGGCTCCAAGCATTACAATATTTCTAGTGATTACAGCACCTGCTTGTTTTGCTATACTTAAAGCATCTATTTTGATGATTTTGGTTTTTTGTGCTAATTCAGTGAATACTTTTTCAAGATCAGGGTAGGATTCACCACCGACTGTCACGGTAAAAGGGATAACGGGAGTGATATCTGTGATGAGTGTTGTTTTTTTGTGAGCATATGCAATATTTCGTAATGTTTCAATTGGTTCCATGCTTAGGATGACATCAGCGGTTCCTGAGGCTATTAAAGGACCAGATACATCTCCTAGGCGAACTGTGCAATTGACAGATCCACCACGTTGTGCCATTCCATGAACCTCTGAAACAAATACCGGTACCTTTGCTGCAACAGCTGCTTTGCCTAAAATATTCGCCGCGGTGATTACCCCTTGACCGCCCACACCGGTTAGGACAATATTTATTTTTTTTGCCATTAGTTTTCCTCCACACAAGATATTGCTTCAAAGGGACATACTTCAGTGCAATTTCCACAGCCATTGCATTGTGTTTCATCTATCATGATTCGTTCCTTTTCGTCGTAATAAATCGCTGGGCAGCCAAATCGTCCGATGCATGTTTTACATTGTCGACATTTTTGTTGATCTATCCTAAATATTGATGGTCTCTTACCTATTTTTCTTTGTTTTTGCAGCTCAAGTAAAATACATGGTGATTTACTGACAACAACAGCAGGTCCTTTGAAATCTATTGCTCGTTTGAATGCTTTGGTGGTTTCCTTTATGTTGTTAGGATTTACTATTTCAATGTGTTCCACACCAAGTCCCTTGACGACATTTTCTACTTTTATGAGTTTTGCTAGTCGTCCCATTCCATCATATTCTGTTCCGGGGTGTGGTTGATGACCGGTCATTGCAGTGGTTCGATTATCGAGTATGGTTATGACAATATTGTGGTTATGATGCACGGCATCGATGGTAGGGGGTATTCCTGAATGAAAAAAGGTTGAGTCTCCCATAAATGAAATGATTTTTTGATCGGTAGATACGGCTAGGCCACAGGCAGTACCTGCGTTGGATCCCATGCAAAGGAGAAGGTCAGCTACTTCAAGTGGGGGTGCTTTTCCAAGGGTATAGCAGCCAATGTCGGTTGGGTATATGGTGTTTTTATCTGCTGCTTTTTTTACAGCGTAATATGTTGCTCGATGGGGGCAGCCTGCGCAAAGTCCGGGTGGGCGGGTGGGTAGTTTGATGGAGGTGGTGAGTGGTTTTGGATAGGGGAGTTTTACTTTAAAGATTTTTGAAAAAGCTTGGGCTACGATGTCTGGGTTATATTCATAGAGACGTGAGAAATGTCCCGAGTTTTTTCCAAGAATCGTGATATCTGCATGTATATCGAAAGCTAGTGTTTTTATTTGTTGTTCTATGATCGGTTCTAATTCTTCAGCAATAATAATGGTTTGGCAGGATTGTATGAATTGTGTACATACTTTACGCGGTATGGGATGTGTCATACCGAGTTTGAGTATTTTTACATTTAAATTGAGGTCTTCCGCTACTTCCTTTACGTAATTATAGGCAACTCCAGAAGCTATTATTCCTGTGTCTAAGGGGGATCCTATGGTAATTATTTGGTTAAAGGGTGATTTTTCTGCTATGTGTTCGGCTTGTTGCATTTTTTTAAGAAGAATGGGGTGACGGGCTCGAGCGGTAATAGGCATTGTGACGAGGAGGGGATCTTTTTCAAAAAATCCTTTTTTTCGAGGTTTTTGTTTTTTCTTGAAGGTTATGGGTCCTCTTGCATGGTTTAATCGTGTTGTTGTTCTAAGGAGGAGAGGGAGTTGGAGTGATTCTGATATGTCAAATCCAATGCGGGTCATTTCCTTGGCTTCTTCAGGGGTTGTTGGTTCAAGCATTGGGGCACTACCAAAAAGTGCGAAGTATCTGTTATCTTGTTCGTTTTGAGAGGAATGACAGTATGGATCATCTGCTGAGACGATGATGTGTCCT
>JAHJFH010000063.1 GCA_018824925.1 Thermoplasmatota archaeon | reverse complement strand
AGGCCATTATCCCACCGCTATTTTGGATGAATTTCGATTGGCGGCCACGACTAACACCATATACCCCCCCATAATCCTCACTTAATTCCAATATAAAACCATTTTATCAGAAATATTCACTTTTATCCCTGGGAAAACATTAAAACCATCTGCCATGATATATAAATTATCATATTTCGGGAGGAATTAAGATTCCAGCAAGAGTAACTACCTACCTAGCATTAATTGGAATAGTAATTCTACTAATCGAAATAACCAATCTCCCCACAGCCGTATGTGAACCTTTAGAAGATTCATTAATCACTGAGAATTCTATATTACCCAATCCACTACATTATCGATGGCGAGCAAGAAAAATCAGAATACACTGGGATGAAACAATCGAAAATACAGCAAACATAACCCTCAACATCACCATATACCTACCAAAACCGTCAACAGCATATAATCAATATATTCATGACAACATAACATACAAACCTGAACCAACTGGATATGTAATCGATAGATGGGGACAAAACATAACCTACTACATATACAATCTATTAGCTAACGACAACCTCACAATATCCTGGGAGACAAATGCCACCATCTACACCTACAGATACATACTCCTTCCCTGGCGCACAACAGGTATGATCCCACCAGAAATCAAAGAAAACTATACCGAGGATACCGAAAAATACCACATTACTCATCCGTACATTACAACTCTTGTACAAAACATCACAAAAAAATACAACAACCCCCTCGTAAAGGTAGTAAAAATCCACGATTATCTCATCAATCATCTAGAATATCGACTCGAGGGAGGATGGGACGATGCTATCACCACTCTACAACGAGGAACCGGCTCCTGTTCAGAATACTGTTTTGCCTTCATCGCACTCTGCCGAGCAGCAGGTATTCCAGCACGATTCACCGGCGGCAGCATCATCAAAGGCGATACCCCCTACATCGACACCATATTCCATCGAATAGTAGAAATCTACCTCCCCACCTATAGCTGGATACCCATTGACCCTACATGGGATGATGCCATCACACTACGTCATTTTCATATCGGCGCTCATTTAAACACCTACTTCACCATAATGACTGGAGGTGGTCCATCAGACTATCTCGGATGGAATTATACCACCGCATATACCAGCGTACCCCCCTCCTCAAATATCACCATCACAAAATCAATGACCTGGTTACAATGGAAGCCAATACTTCCCACCAGAATGAATACCATAATTTGATTGTTTAATACCCCCACCCTTTTTACATAAATTACAGTAATAAACCAGGAAAACTATACTAATTATAAACCAAAGTAATCTAATGAAGCATATCCCTCTTTTCCATTGAATTAACCCACAACTCTGACGACGCCAACACCCACCTAATCACCATCACCGATGCACAGAACATCACCGCAGTACAACTATAAACACAAAATCAGATTTTTTTCCCTGAGAAAACATGTAAAATATTTTAATAGACTTAACAAATCAACGATTTCATTTTTTTCCATTTATTTATCATCACAAAAAACCTCTGATTTTTCACAATGAAAATGATATCCTCTCTCAATATCATCATCAGTAATCAGACGCTTCTGACAAATAGGACAAAAAACATCCCCTTCTGGATATTCCATTTTTATTCTCCCCCAAATCAACAAATTGTATATCCACTTTTTCAATTAGCAAAAGATAGTTAATCACCTTTCTTCTTTTTTTCTCTCTTCTGATAACACGTCATACACAATCCTTTCACTCTAGCTATTTTGTTACACCCGGATACGCTACAACATTTTCCTCTATTCTCTTGGTATTTCATCCTTCAATATCCTTTTTCATCAGCTCGTATTCTTCGTTGGTAACCTTACCCGCAGCATATACAATAACATCCATATCCTATAAACACTTAACCCCGACGATCACCTTCATGGATGAACAGAACATCACCACAACCAAAATAAGGGTACTAGTTTGATTTTTTATCCCTGGGAAAACATTTAAAAACAAAACCGTCGTTTGATATATACCTATGGGGGACATAAAAAATATGAAAAAAAATTTACCCATCCTAATCGCTGGCATATTTATCCTCTCCAGCATTGGAGCTGTTGCATCCACACACGAAACCATCACCACTGAAACACTCACACTACATTTCTCACAACCACACATCGAAACCACCGATGACTATCTCACCATCACCCTTGATCACACAAACAACTTTCTCACTGAACAAGGAAAACCACTCCTCCCCAGCTACACCCAAAAATTTGTATACCCACTTGGCACACACATCAACACCATCACCTGCCAACCATCAAACATCAACACCCAAACCCTCACCAAAACCATCCAACCAACGCCACCAACCATCATCGTTGGACAAACACTCACCACCAAACAAAAACCAATCACGTATGATACCACTCCCTATCCCACAACCTGGTACACCTACAATATACAGGGTGGTCTCCACAACAAAGTACGCAGTACCATCCTTGAAATCGAGGTGTTCCCCATTAAATATCATCCCACATCAAACCTCATTGAATATACACAAAATATCGAAATAACCATCGACTATACACTCCCACCATCAACACAACCCAACCCAGTGGATTATGAACTCCTTATCATTGCACCTAATGAATACAGTGATGAACTCGCACCACTAATCACCCATAAAATCGACCGAGGCATCACCACCAAATTCACAGGACTGATCGAAATCTATGGCGGAACCGGCAGAGACAACCAAGAAAAAATCAAATACTATATCAAAGACGCCATCGAAACCTGGCAAACCACCGCTGTTCTCCTTGTCGGTAGCAGCACCAAACTCCCCACCCGAACCACCAACATACAAAGTATTACCCCACCCGATTCCGAAATCTTTGTCTCAGATCTCTACTACGCCGACATCTACAATGACACCGGTGGTTTCTGCAGCTGGGACTACAACACCAACAATATCTTTGGCCAATACTATGACACCGACAACATCGACCAGGTAGACCTGCTTCCCGATGTCTACATCGGACGCTGGCCAGCAGTCAGTGGAACACAAGTCACCACCTGCGTCAACAAAGTCAAAAATTATGAAGACTCTGAAGCTTACAAACAATATTGGTTCACCAACATGGTTGTCTGCGGCGGCGACACCAGCCCCGACTACGACATCATTGAAGGCGAATATGTCAACCAAAAAGTCATCGACCTCATGGTCGGATTCACCGCAACCAAATGCTGGGTCACCAATGGGGTCCTCACTGGCTACACACCAACCGGTGTAAACGCGATAAAAAATGCTATCAACGCCGGCGCCGGATTCGTTGATTTCAGCGGCCATGGCAACACCGACATCTGGGCGACACATCCTGAGGAAAGCCACAGCTGGGTACCCACACCTACAGGTGGTATCAGAGACACTGACATCGCCACCCTCGCCAATGGCAACAAACTCCCGATCGTCGCTGTTGAAGCCTGCTCAACAGCAAAATTCAACCAAGACTCAAACTGTTTCAACTGGGCCTTCCTAGCTAAATCTAACGGAGGTGCCATCGGAGCCTTTGGCGCAACCGCACTTGGCTGGGGCTACACCGGCACTGGTATCACCCAAGGTCTCATCGGCAAAATGGGCCTTGACACCTTCAGAGCATTCAAACTCGATGACTCATTCACCCTTGGAGAAATGTGGTACAACGCCCTTGACCGCTACATCACACCCTCCATGGATGCTCTTGACTTCAAAACAACCGAAGAATGGATATTATTCGGCGACCCAACCCTAAAAATCGGGGAGCCATCTACCCCACCAGAAAAACCACAACGACCCGGCGGTAAAATTCAAGGAAAAGCTGGGGAATCCTACACCTACACCACCTCAACCACTGACCCTGATGGAGATACGATCTCCTACCAGTTCGACTGGGGAGACAACACCACCAGCGACTGGGTTGGACCATATTCCAGTGGACAAACCGCCGAAGCTAGTAAAACATGGACCGAACAAGGTACCTACGAAATACGAGTCATCGCCCGAGATGAACTTGGAAAACTCAGCAGCTGGTCAGAACCCCTCGTTATACAGATGCCACTCAACAAGGCAGCACCTACACCAGTAATCCTACGATTTCTCCAGAATCACCCCTATCTCTACCACTTCTTACAACAACTCATTGGACTATACCATATAGTCCACTAACTTTCTTTATAAATTTCATCAAAAACATTCATGCACCCCATATGTATAAAAATTATAGTGGGAGGCATCCCTGATGAGAAAAATCTTACCCATCATAATT
>JAHJFH010000062.1 GCA_018824925.1 Thermoplasmatota archaeon | reverse complement strand
ATATAAACAATAAAATCTTATATGCCCATCGGTGATGGAATGCCTCATATCTTTGATAGAAATATGTTTATCATGTTATTTGCCATCATGGTCGGTGCAATTATAATCACATACTTTGTAGCAGATATCCAACATAGCTCAACCATCGAGACAATATCGCAACAATATAACACAGAAATTGAAGGCATCTATCGGATGAACGAAAATTTTACGGATAATTTTCTTCAAGGATCTGTAAGCATGGATTCTGCACGAGAAGTCCGAGAAATTGCTAACTACCATTTCGATTTTGCTCTATTTTGGTTTAACAATGCCTTAAATGACGCTAATGTATGGTTCTATCAATCATGGATAAATGGAACCCATGATCTTATACAACTCTGTATTTTCAATTGTACTACTGCCATGAACACATACTCAGCATCCTTTGAAAAATTTGGTGCCTCGAAACCCTTCTTTTCCCGGGCTACAAGTTTTACAAATCTATCAAAATATATAGAGGTCTTGGGGTATTATATCTCCTTTGCTCAATCAGGTCAAAATATTACACTTCTCAGATATAACGCATCAAAATACCTACGACAAGCTGCTGAAAATCTTTCATTAGGAAATATGGAAAATTTTTCTATGATGTATGACTTATTTAATCAATCAAATCTTGCGTATGGTGGAGCAGTAAAAGAATACGACGAAAAGAAAAAACAGATTGATGGCTATCTTTTCATTAGTGAAATACGAGAAATTCCTGATGGGCAATAATTAAAAAAAAGAAAATGTTAGTTAAGTGAAGATAGACCTACTTGATGCTCATCAAAGAAAAACAGAGGACACGCAACAGGATTTCCAGTAGCATGCCATTCAATTGAGGATAATTCTGCTAGTGAAACCTCCAAAACATCACCAAAGGATGTGTCAAGTAATCCATATCCCTGCTGGTACAATAAGTATTTTATTTTTGTTACGCTCGAGGTCTCAAGACGTAATTTATACCAACCAGAATATAGATGCCCATTTGGGTTATCTGAGAATAATTGAATCCATCCATCCGGTGTTTTGTACCATAATCGAAGTACATAATTTACCTCAGGTTCACTAGCAATCTGAACATATTCCAGTTTAATCCGACTAATTTGCTTACTATTTTGGTCATAGAACTGTAGCTGTAACTCATAATCCTCGGTCCAATTTCCACAGGTGAACCAGAGTTCCCACCAGGCTACTTCGCTATTTAATGATCCTAAACTGTAATTCCAATATTGAGTAGCTGCATTTTCACGAAGTTTAATTTTAAATGATTTCGAAGTACTGTAATGATAGTATCCAGCTACCTCAAAATTACTTGAATATTTACAGCTAGATGACGTAAACCAAATAACATCCTCAAATGAATCTTGTGCTGCAGTTCCGATGGTATCGTCAGAGAAATCCTCGATTAGAACTGAAGGTGGTTCATAAGATGAGACAACGGAGATAGTAGGATCATCATCATCGGTTTCCCCATCAAAGTCACTATCGAGCCCATCATCAATAGCAGGGTCATCAGTTAATTCCATGGCATCATTGTCACCACTTTCGTCACTATCCCAATACACCACTCCCTGATTTGATATTACAGTTCCATTTGCTAGGCTATTATTGACAATAACCTGAAATGACAAAGCGACACTACTTTCGCTGTTGATTGAACCATCCCATAATATTTTGTTTTCATTACCGTCAAAACTTATTGATCCCTTACTTGCGGTTCCTGATCCTGAGACATAATTACAAAAATCTGGTATAGTATCTTCAAATTCGTTACCAGGATTATCTTCTTGATTTGCGGTTCCAATATTACTGATAGTAATATAATATTTTAGGATATCACCTGGTTCTACTGGATATCCATTGATATCCTCAACAGTCTTTCGTGCAATGATATCTGTTTTTGCATACCCTGAAAAACGAATATTATCGATAAACGCGGTACTATCAAACTGGTTATCTCCCACATCTTTAATATCAAAAGTCATCGTAATAGTCTCGAGGGGTGTTACAGGATGTTCTCTCCCTGTTAATGCAGTAGCTCCACCATCTGCCCCTGTCGGATTTGGTGTTGTGCTTAGCCAATCAACATTAGCTGGATTTCCACTTGTTGCAAATACATCAAATCCCGTTCCAGGGATATCATGTGCATTTAAAACAAAGTCACCACCATTTACATCAATGATATAGGTAGATATTCCTTGGGAAGGAGAATTTACGGTAATTGTAAGTTTATCATTATATTGCGTTCCAATATAATCAGGATATTCAACAGTAAAGAATTGCACATCATAGTACACATAATGCATATACGTTGGAACAAGTAATGTCAGTGTTAACGTTGCTTGATCTCGAGGATATGAATATTGCCCTCCAGCAAACCAATTACCTCGTTCACTTCCTGGATTTAAACCATCGGTTGTGACTGGTGTTAACCCTGCAATTCCCGTTGATAATAATATAAATGATGCGCCTTCCATAGGCATCATAGTACCAAGTTGGGAATAAACACCAGCTTGGGAATGTCCACTTTGATCCATATCGGTGTACACTGAATCAATTAATACAGACTGATTT
>JAHJFH010000006.1 GCA_018824925.1 Thermoplasmatota archaeon | reverse complement strand
GTCTGACCAGAAGTATAGGGACCTACCCAACCACTATTTTGTCCGTCACCCCAGTCAAACCAATACCATATTTGATCACCCTCAGGATCAATTGTCGTACTTTCATACGTATATTCTACCCGCACTCTCCCAGCAGTTTTTCCCATAGGTTTACTAGGTTTGTTCGGTGGTTGATTCTCGACCATAAATAACCGTACATGAAATTTCCCTTCCATATCATAAGCATTTACTGTATAATATCCTTGAGCAGTAGGTGGAACTATAAAAGTGGTGGTAAACTCACCATTAGCATCAGTCATGGCTGTTTTAACGTCCTTACAGTCAAACGCTATCGTAACCCCGGTAAGTGGTGTGAAATCATAGCCAAAACATATTACCGTATCCCCCGGGTTTCCACTATACGAATTAAGATTTAACACAGGAACGGTTGCACGGGTTTTTCTAAAAAGTACCTCAGGACCTGTATCCATAGTTCGCCCCATCTCATCTTTTGTAACAGCAACTATCCTCATATCACCAGTTAATTCCATACTGAGCAACTCAAGAGGCACCATCCATCGAATCACCATACCCTCCATCTCATATTCATTACAGTCCCCATCATCCTCAGAATCCTCAGCACCAACCGCAATATCCCAATCTAAAGTGGTCACTTCTTTAAATATACCATAATAAGGATCCCATGCACTTAACGCCGATACTTTATAATACGGTCGTACCAAAAGATCAACAAGATAATCATAGCCTTGTGGATTACCCGTTGTCACATCGTTATCTTTATCAATATAGTAATAGTAATTAGCAAAATATTCATCAGGAACATAGCCATCTAATTCAAGACCAAGATAGATATAGTGATGATCATAATACAACGAAACAATCCCACCAAGAATATCAATAAATTTATTAACAACATCACCAAGCACGTCTTTAAAAGATTTTGATTTTGATGTTTCGTTCTGTGGAACACTCACATTCTGACCAGTGGTCTGCTGTCGATAACCCGGGGTTGAATTAGCATTGTCAAAAATTGCTTCACGTTGTCCGGGAAGGATCGTCGTATTTGTCCGATCAGCTCGCCCCCAGAGAAGCGTACCGGTATCATTTGCCTCCCCAAACACACAGTTCCCATCAATATCCCAAATCTTTCTCCCCGCATCATCCTCTGGTTGTTCCTCATCATTATCCTCACAATCACAATCACCATCTTTATCATAATATGCATACCCATGCGGGGGAACCGGAAACCCACAGGCACTCGCGGGAATCGTTCGATTAGTACCTGGTCCAGCACCATTCACAATCGTTGATCCAATCGGTTTCGATTCTGTCTGATTAGAGGATGAATTAAACCATTTCACCTGTTCATGACTCAAACCTAAAGCATGTAGCAATTCATGTGCTAGTGTTTTATTCATCTGATCCTGATTACACGTGTCCCGTAAAATAATCCCCCCATATGGCTTATCATTCGTACCTGTACCCTTGTTAAAATAGGTAATACCATTTGAAGTAAAATGCCCATTCGGCACAATAACGACATTAATACCATTTGAACAATTATTTTGCTCTGATTTCAGCTTCCGTAACAAATCCATCCTCCCCACAGATGTGTTAATATTATCAAAAGCACTATCAGGAAGATCCGTTACTGTTCCATTTGTCGCAAATTGTGTAATACCCCCACTTCTACTCCCCGAATTTCCTCCATCAAAAATATCATTACAATCAGCAACCATTTCAGAAATATTCTTTGTACAATTCCTATGGACAAAAAATTTCAACCACACCGTCGTTGTCGGCGATGTAACAACCACGCCTGCATATTGATATTCCTGTTTGACTGAGGACTCTTCATGTATCTCGGTTGTAACACCAGCATTTATTACACTTAAAAAAATCAGTGCACAAATAAACACTCCCAATATTTTTACCTTCATATTTTTTCCCCCAAATAAATTATTATTTTATTGACGAGAGGTTTATAAGAGTTATCAAATAATATATAGACAATTGCCGATAAATCTACCAAAATGCTAATAAATCAAAATAATTACAAAACATTGAATTTCTAAAGAAACAAGTATCTCTAAAGTGAAATAAGGGCTAAAGCAGGTTGGGATATAGTAGAAAAAATGATCAATGAAAAAAAATTGGTTAAAGTCGACTATAACCACCGCAAATTTTACATTAGAAGATTACCAAGAACAAGATATTTTCCTTAATGGATAGGTTTTTTATTATGATTCTGCACATTATGAAATGCCAGATTATTTGTTATAAAGTCTGTCTCTTTTTTCAGCATTCCATGATCTAAATCATTCAGGATAAAGTCTTGATACTTCTCTAGGCTTTCTTGGATGACTTCGAAACAATGTAGACATACTAGTACTTTTTTCCCGCGCACTGGATGGAAGCGGCTTTTCCAGAAGGTTATTCTTTCTCCACATTCATAACAATATTTTAGCATATTCACCCCGTGTATTGTGTATCATATTCCAGTAATTGGTGTTTTGATATTGTTATCCTTGCACCAATCTAGATTACATAAATTACTATACAATTTATAATTGATAAAACATTTCACAATAATTATTGTAATAAACAGGTTATTTACTAATATTTATTTAGGCCTGGTTCATAATTCCTTAGTGTCATAACATAATTAAATTTTATAATTTATCACCTCCTCAATGGTCCATATATGATCAGTTAAACCTGCCTTCATAAAGGGTGTTTGTCTCTTTTTATTGACCATGCATCCTTTATGT
>JAHJFH010000005.1 GCA_018824925.1 Thermoplasmatota archaeon | reverse complement strand
GTCGAGTTCCAATATGAACTCCTGAAGTCATATAGGTTTCTTCAGGAACAAGCATTAGTTGTTCTCCATGGGATTGAATTTCCTCTTTTTCTTCTGTCATACCTAGTCCTCATAGTGGTGTTATGTTTTCTTTTTTACCGTAATTGGGATAGCTCCGTCTTCATATTCTTTCATTGCTATCTGCACCGGATCTATTATATCCTTTGGGATTTTTGCAAGGGTTGATGGTGCACCCATCGAAAGTTGTAGTGCGCGTGCACCAATAATACGTGCTTTTTCGAATCGTGTGTATACCACGCTATTCCTCCATCTATGATGGAAATGTAGAACCATCAAATAAGGGAAGTATTTAAAAACATTACCCTCATTTTCTAGAGAGTTTCTGCAAGTAACATCTATTTATATATGGATATTATTATTTTATATCTTCGTGAGTTTCGCTATAATCTGATGTACGGTTGGAAAATTCATCAAGGGCAAGTTGCATATCAATTATTATATCTCGTAAGAGTCGATCGATTCTTTCATTGTTAAATTCCTTCACACCATCAATATCTGAATAAATCTTTCCTAAGTATTGATCATCTTGGCGATGAATCTCAATATTATACAATACTTCCTCCATTGAGTCTGCCCCCTGAAAGCTCTGGTGAATCAATAGATACACGCCCTATTTAACCTTTTTTATTTTTTTATTATAGAAAAAGGGGCTCTTCATAACATACGGGTTAGCAGATCGTTAATTTTTTCACCACGATATCCTAAAGCACCCCCATTCACAAAGGAGCGTTTAATTCCCTCAAAACCTTTCTTTGGAGGATGTAATCGAAATATAGGTTTAACATCTGGAAGTTCCTTGTAGGATATCTTCTGATTTTGAATTGCATCAGCAAATTTATCAATGGATTTATAGGGTGTTGCTCCCTTGATATATTCATCGGTGATTTCTTTATCACCGACAAGCATACCCCGTGATTTAATCATTTTTGTGAGGGTGTCAGTATTGATTTCACCCCAGGTAGTATAGTCCTTAACCACTTGAAGCATTCCTTTATATACCTTATTTTCATTGATCAGTGTACAGTGATTAACTCGTGTTAAATTCAATAAATGTAAGGTTTTTTTAATATTTGGTTTTATATTTACGGTACCTCGTACTCGAACAACTGCGTATACCATAGTTATGCACCCTCCGCTGTTGGCACGGATGTTTCAGTCTGTGAAAGTCCAATAGCTCCTGATACAATATTTATTGCATTAACCTCTCCTTGGGTGACCCGTGTATTTGCATTTTTTCTTAATGCCTCAAATACTGCTTTTGCATAATTAACAATGGTTTTGGTTTGACCTCGGGTAAATGCCCAACAATCTGTAACACCTGCTAACCGTAAGATTTTTTTTGCGACATCTCCAGTTGCTAGTCCTATGCCTCGAGGTGCGGGTTTGAACGTTACCTCAACAGACCCACTTTTTCCGGTGATTGCAAAGGGAACAGTATGAGGTTTTCGGCAACCACATTCCCATGAGCCGCAACCACGACGAATTTCTATGATATTTAATTTTGCATTATCAATAGCTTTTTTGATACTTGATCCAACCTCTTTACCTTTTGCTTGGCCAAGACCGATAAAACCATCTTTATTCCCAACGGCAACTGTGATGACGAATTTAATACGACGACCTGAGTCGGTCATACGTTGTACCATTTTTACATCAATGACTTCATCTTCGATATCGGGAAGTAAGATATCTACTATTTCTGATTCTCTTATGGGAAGACCTGATTTTAGGACATCACTCATAGTGGTAAGTTCACCGTTTTTAACTAATCGTCCTAATTTTGTTTTTGGTTCCCATCCACGAGATGGTTCTTCTTTTTCACGTGGTCGTCGTCGTGGGCGAGATCGTGATCGAGGATTTCCAGGCATTATGCGCCTCCTAATATTTTATTTTTAACTTTTGTGAATTGTGGCATCAGTTCGTCACTGATGTGTTTCCCCATGAGTCGATCCTCATCTGGGACCATTTCTTCATCATGTGGGCAGGTAATACCAGCATCTACCACTCCCTTCATAGCAGCAAATAGTTTTGATCCCTTTGTTGCTGGATATCGACCAATATCTAAGATACAGAAATTAATACCTTTTGTTGATGCTTTTTTGCCAGCGAGTAATCCCGTAAGGTATGCAGCGGGTGTTGATGCTGTTGATCCATCCCATTTGAAGGTTTTTCGCAGCTCGTTTGATTTGGCGGAGGATAGTATGTGGTCTCCATCTTGACTGTATTCCACAAATTGGACTTGAATCTGATTTAGGGATTTGCGGACAACAAGTCGAGGTTGTCGGGAACGTAGGAGTTGTAAGCGCTTTCTATAGTCAGTTTGTCCATTACGATGTCTTCGTGTTTTTACATGATATCGTGGTCCTTGTTTTTTCACTGTTCATCACCTTTTATTTTTTTATCAGCGATTAATCGTGCCTTTAAATGTGCTCTACTTCTAAACTCACCACCTTTTGATTTTCGGTAGTATTGGCGGTATGCGGTGTGATCAAGTATTTGATCATCTCGTAGTTTTCGAAGGTAACTACGTATTGGGCGGATGGTGCGGATCCATCGCTGTTTTCTGGGGAGACGTGCATATTTTGCTCCTTTGCGAGAACCATGACCCTTTCGGCGACCCTTAGCTTTTTGTTGTTGTCGGTATCGATTGCGGCCACTTGAAATACCTGTTATTTGATGGCTCTTAATTGCGCCACCATTTACGAGTATATTCACATCTTTTCTGGTTACTGCTTTTGCAATCTCTTCAGTACGATCCGGATCCATCCATACACGATGTACCCCACATTTCAGGATATCTGCTGCCATGCGTCGTTGGTTTCGTAAATCTGTCATGGTTTATTCCCTCATGTTGAGAATGCGTATTTCTTTATCTTTTGCTTTTTTAGCAATTTCAAGACGTTTTTTAGTACCAACAGTTCCTCCTATGCGAACTGCTTGGGTATCGGGATTAATGTGATTTAGTTCAGAAATGGTATGAATCGTAATTTCCTCAAATCCTGAGGAATGTAATCCTCTAGTGTCTTTTGGACCACGAAAACCAACTCGGACTTTACTTGGTCGGTATTTGTAGTTTCGGCGCATCTTTGAGGTGATACCATCGGGGCGTCGCCAATTCTTTGGAATTCTTTTATAGCGGAACCATTCTTCTCTGAGAAATTCTGGTGTATGTTGTTTTTTTTCCTGGCGAAGTTTTAGGTGAAGTTGTTGTTGTTTTTTGAGTTTTGGTTTTTTCTTAACAATATAGGTAGTCTCTATAGTTTCTTTACTACTTTCGATATCCGGTTGTTTTGATTCTTCTGGTTCTGATATTTTTTCCTTCGGTTCTGATGGTTGTTCTTTGGGAAGAGATGTTTTTTCAGCTTGTTTTGCTTTTTTTTGTGTTCCTTTACCTGCATGTACTTCTTTGAGAATGTCTTTTGCTATTTTTTCGGTGATTCCTTTAATCTTCGTAAGTTCTGCTGGCGTAGCTGTTTGTAATTTTTCTAAGGAGGTGTATCCATTTTGATAAAGGAGTTCTGCTTTTTTTTCGCCCACTCCTTTTATTGCAGTAAACTGTGTCATAACATCTTTTTTGGCCATGTTTCTTTACTCTCCTTTATTGGTAATATAGACACCATCCTGAAATACTCGGATATCTCGGTTTTTCACTTTAGTTGCTCGTTCAATATTCGCAGCGGTTTGTCCAACTTTTTCTTTATTGATTCCTGATACAGTGACATCATCACCTTTGATTGCAATAATAACGTTTTCTAGGATTGTTGCGCTCCGTGGTGATCGTTCCCCGAGGAAGTTGTGTATGATGAACTCGTTTCCCTCGACAACCGTTTTTATTGGAAAATGGGAATATACCGTTTTCATGGTGTAGGTGTACCCTTTGGTGACACCTTTTATCATATTTTTTAGATGGGCGCGATAGGTACCAATGAGTGCTTTTTCTTTTCGTTTCGGTCGATCACTACAAGATACTTCCAGGGTACCATCTTTTTTGGTGATTATGATTTTTGGATGAGAAAAGTATTTTGTAAGATCGCCTTTGGATCCTTTAATCGTTACTGATTTATTTTCAATAGTAATTGATACACCTTCAGGAATGGTGACGATTTCTTTTATTTCAGTAGTTTTTGTCATGATCATCACGTGGTTCTAGTAAATATATGCGAGAAGTTTTCCTCCGATTCCTTTTTGTCTTACTTCTTCTTGAGATATGATTCCTTCTGTTGTTGTAAGAATGAGTAATCCAAAATCTCGAGCGGGGAGATAACGGGATTCCCATCGGTCAAGATCATTACGTTTAATGGGATAGCGTGGTTTGATGACACCACATTTATTGATAGTGCCGATTAATTCAACCTGGAATAAGCCTGCTTTGCCATCATCGATATATTTGAAATCACCGACATATCCTTTTTCTTTAAGTAATGTTAGTATACCGGCTATGAGTTTTGATGATGGCTTTATGATACAGGAACCAATACCACGGGTTTCAGCATTTTTTATTGTGGATAATGCGTTTGCTAAGGGATCATTTAACATTTGCTTGCCATCTCCTAATCGTATTTTTTAAACCCAATTTCTTCAGCTTTATCTCTGAAACATTGTCTGCAAAGATGTAATCCATATCGTCGAATAAGTCCCCGTTTCCGACCGCATTGTTGGCAACCCACTTTTCGGCCGTAGAATTTTTTTCGTTCTTTGATTCGCATGTTTTAAACCACCTCTGCATTGAATTTTTGTTTGACGAATTCTATGGTCTCTTCTCTGGTGACTTGATGTCGTTGGGGGATTTTTCGTGGATTAATTCGTCGATGTTTTATCCGAAAACCTTTTTTTTCCATGGTGACAGAAATATCCATTCCAAAGATACCGATGTCGGGATCGTATTTCTGTCCTTCAAATAGGGTATGATCTGGGATGCCAAGGGAAAAATTTCCTTGATCATCAAAAGAGTAATCTGCAATTCTATTATCACGAGTCTTTAAGGCTTGAATTAAAAAATGTTCAGCAGCTTTTTTCCTGAGGGTTACTTTGCAACCTATCGGCATTCGTTTTCGGAGTCCCCAATCTTTATTGGTGGTCCGTGAAAGAGTTTCTACAGGTTGTTGTCCTGTGATACTTTTTAGGACCTTTTGTGATTTGGTGAGTTTTTCACCAGCTTCGCCTACTCCTATATTCACGGATATTTTAGCAATGTGTGGCTTAATTGAGGTATCAGTTTTTTTCTTCTTCCGGGGTTTTTTAGTTGATTTAGTCGTTGTTTTCGCACTCATTGCATTTTCACCTCAGGTAGGGATATAATTGGCTTGGTTTTTCCAATGGGAAAAACGTAATCAGCAATAGTTAAGAATTCCTTGTCACTTTTCAGTGTTGCAAGATTTGGTTTGGATGAGTGTATTATAGAAATATTATTGATGGTAACGATTTCACCGATATGACTACCACCGGTTACTAGGGATACGTTTCCCTTTTCGAATTTGTAGACATCATTAATTTTTTTATCTTTGAATGAATATCGAAGGGCATCTCCCGTGTTGTATTCATTTTTTGGAACGAGGAGATTTCGGCCGTCATGTAGATTCAATTGGATTTTACCTTTTCTTATAATGGTTTTGTTTTGGACGCGGCATAATTTCAATTCTGCATCTTTTTCAGAGATGGGAACGAGAGTTAGGCGACCTTTCCGATTAAATAGTATTCGATAGTTAGTTTTTAGTTTCGGTATCGATATGACATCCATCAGTCCGCAGGGAAATTTATGGCTTTTCCGTTGTGTACCATCAACAAGAATATCGCCTTGTGATATGATGAGTTTAGCTTCTCGGTAGGTATCACAGAGACTTAAGTAATCTCTGATAACCAAACATAGAGGGATTGTTTGGCTATGTGGATGTGGTCCTGGTAGTGGTCGAACAGACCAGATATGTTCTTTCCGATGAAGTTGTACTGCGCGAGGTGCTGCGAGACGTTTAAGATGTTTACTCATGTCGATTTCTCCTCTTTCTTTTTCTTAGGTGTTGCTTTTTTTGTTGATGTTGCAGGTTTTTTTACAGGTGTTTTCTTTGGCGGTGTTTTTTTCGAGGTGGTTTTCTTAGCAGCTGGTTTCTTTGTGGAGAGTTTCTTTTGTGATGGGGGTTCTGCTTGTTTTTCTCCGGGTAGTGCTTTTTCAATAGGTGCAGGTGATGCGAGTTCATCTTCGATTGATTCTTCTTCTGTTTCAAGTTCTTGTTTGATTTCTTCGGTTTGTTTCCTTGCTTCTTCTGCGATATTAATTTGCTCCTTGGCTTCTGCTTCGATTTCTTTTTGGACGGTTTCAGAAAGTCCTTTTTCTAATTTATTCCGCCGCCATTTATCAGTTAGATTTAATTTCATGATGAGAAGATTGCTGGGATGGATAGGCTTTGGTATTTTTGTCCCATCAGCTTTCACCAAAGTAAGTCCTTCAATATGAACGGTTTGTTTAGATACATTTACGGCGACTATCTTGTCCTCATGACCTCGGTAGGAACCGCGTAATACCTTTACTGTATCTCCTTTGACAATGGGAATACTACGTCTGTCATATTTTAAGAGAAGATTTTCAGATAAATGTGATGCTAACCATTTTCTTTTCAGATGTAATGGTGCGTTGTAATAATGCTTGCGTTGTTTTCGTGGTTGTATTGATTTCATGGGTCATCACTTATACTATTGTTGAGGCAAGGGACGCAATTTTTGGCCATCGCTCCGCTGCTTCAATTGCTACGGGTCCTTTAATCATGGTTCCTTTTGTTTCACCAGAGTCAGTAACCAGTACAGCGGCATTATCCTCAAATTGAACCATAGTGCCATCAGGGCGACG
>JAHJFH010000061.1 GCA_018824925.1 Thermoplasmatota archaeon | reverse complement strand
CGTGGTGATATCGATATTTATGTTGAATACACTGGAACCGCCTATTCCGAAGTACTGAAATTCCCAGCACCGGATACATACGAACCAGAGGAGATTTACAGGAAAGTTGTTGAAGGATTTGAAGAAGAAGGCATTATCGTTCTTTTTAAATTAGGATTCGAAAATGCCTATGTCATGGCAGTTACAGAACCCTGGGGTACTGCAAATAATGTCACCACAATTACTGAGCTTGTTCCCTTTGCACCTGATCTCATCCTTGGTACGGACTATGTTTTTCATAATCGTAGTGATGGACTCTTAAATCTTGAAAAGATATATAATCTTTCATTTAAAGAGATAAAATCAGGAGCCCCCACATTAATGTATACCAATATCGGTAGTGGTAACGTCGATGTTATCTCAGCATATACTACCGACACCAGAATTAGCACTTTTAATCTTCGAACTCTTGAAGACGATCAAAATGCCCTTCCGCCCTACGAAGCTATCGTTCTTGCACGTGATAGCATTGCACAGAATCAAACCATTATAACTGCTCTCAGTATCCTTGCCAATGCACTTGATACCAAAACTATGATGACACTTAATGATCAATACGATAATGATAAACAAGAAGCTGTTGATATTGCTGAAAACTGGCTTAAATCTAAGGGATTACTTGAAGAGTAAACCTCCCTTTTTTCTATTTTCTTCTTTGATCTTTTCGCTTAATTAATACAAGTGATGATTTAAAATGTCAACAGAAAGACTATTTACCACAATAAATACCATCGAACTAAAGGGACTCTCAAAAAAATATGATACTACATATGCAGTAAAAGATCTCTCATTAACGGTAAATGGGGGTGAACTGCTCATTCTCATTGGTGGAAGCGGATCAGGAAAAACAACTACCCTTAAAATGATAAACAGAATAATCACACCAGATACTGGCTCCATTCATATTAATAATATTGACATTTCCACAATAGATGAGGTAATTCTAAGGCGAAATATTGGATACGTCATTCAACAAATCGGTTTATTCCCCCATCTATCAATCAGGGATAATATTGGCCTTATCCCACGACTTGAGAATTGGACTAAACACCTAATCGATGAACGGGTAAAAATCTTACTTCAAATGGTTGATTTGCCATCTGACATATACATGCATCGCTACCCACAAGAACTCAGCGGAGGACAACAACAACGAGTTGGATTAGCCCGTGCACTCGCTATGGACCCTCGATTACTTCTCATGGACGAACCCTTTGGCGCCCTCGATCCTATACTTAGACGACAGCTCCATGAGGAATTCATCAACCTAAAAAAAGAAATAAACCGCACCATTATTTTTGTTACCCATGATATCAACGAAGCATTCAAACTCGGTGATCGAATAGCGGTGATGCATGAGAGTAGGCTACAACAAATCGGTACCCCCCAAGAGTTACTCCTCAACCCTGTAAATGACATGGTTTCTGATCTTGTAGATGCTAAATATAAATTCAAACACCTCGATACCCTCAACGTTAAAGATATTATGACACCAATTCATCAACACTATCTTCTCCCTCAATCAACAACGATACAACAGATAAAACATCATTTTACCAAACATACAATAGAATTAGCCATTATAACAAAAAACCAAGAATTCAATGGGATTATCACATTGAAAAATCTTCATCATATAGCAGATAAACAAAGTAAGGTGGAGGATCAAATAGAAACACCTCTTATTTTTTCACCAACAGATTCAATAGCATCAGCATTACAAAAAATGAAAATACAAAAACAATCGATAGCTGTAGTATTAAAAGAGAATAAACCTGTTGGATTACTTCTATCCGATGAGATACTACTCAATCTAATTTGAGGTACTCACCACATGATTGATGCTATATTCTCAATATGGAATAACGGTGATCTCACCTTTCGAACAATAGAACATCTCACTATGTTTACCATTGCTTTACTCTTTGCTTCTGTCCTAGGTGTTGTATTAGGGATAATGATACACCAAAGAGCTCGTCTAGCAGATATAACACTCAATCTGCTAAACATTATCGAAACAATCCCTGGAATAGCTTTATTGTTCATTCTGATTCCATTATTTGGATTAGGATATATACCAACAATAGTAGCTTGTATCCTATATTCGCTTCTTCCTATTGCGCGAAATACCTATACAGGATTGACAAGTGTTAATAAAGAATACATAGAGGTAGCACATGCAATGGGGTTATCAACTCATGAAATTCTTCGAAGAGTCCGAATCCCACTCGCACTACCGTTAATTTTAGGTGGTATCCGAATCGCACTTGTTTTTACCATGGGTGTTGTAACTCTTGGTGGATTAGTAGCTGCAGGTGGTCTTGGAGCGGCTATCATGACAGGGATTAGTCAACTAAATAAGCCCTTAATTGCCATATCAGCACTATGGGTTGGATTATTATCTTTGGTGTTTGATGGTATAGCCTCAGCCATCGAAAAAACATTAAAACGGAGGTACGGATCTTGGTAAATATATGGGATGCCTGGATTCTTGAACCATTACCGGTTCACCTTTTTCTTACTCTCGGTGGGTTGTTCGCGGGAATCTTTTTATCCCTCCCCCTAGCGATTTTATGTATTTATAACCGGAGATTAGCATTTGTAATTGTCAATATCGCAAACCTTCTTCAAGCATTTCCTAGTTTTGCTTTTCTTGCATTAGTCGTTTCTTTATTGGGGCTTGGATATATCCCCGCAATCATTGCAATAATATTACGAGCATTATTACCAATAATTAAAAACACATATCTTGGGCTTGCGACGATTGATCCATCATTAATTGAATTTGCTCAGGGATTGGGATTAACGCAAGTGCAAATCCTTAGAAACATACGATTTCCCAATGCATATCCAGCAATTTTTGCGGGGATAAAATTCGCGTCAATTCTTGCAAATGGTATTGCGGTATTAAGCGTGATCATCGGCAGCGGTGGATATGGCGAAATCATTTTTCCAGCATTAAATCAATTTAATATGACAAAACTAATTATAGGAGTTCTACCGGTCATTATTATTTCCATTTGTCTTGATATTACCTTCACATTATTAGAACGACGGATGACCCCCACCCCATTACATAAAAAAGCAATAAAACGGATATGATGAAAAAATGAT
>JAHJFH010000060.1 GCA_018824925.1 Thermoplasmatota archaeon | reverse complement strand
CTAATAAGAATAGTATTTTTGAGTTGAAGTCTCTTCACTATTTTTAACATATAAAAACAAACAATAATTATGGGAAAAATAAAGAAAATATTAGTTATTATAATTCTCATATTTGTTGCGATTATATTATTTTTGAGTTTTAAACATATTATATTGAGTCCCTTAGTTTTGGAAGATAGACTTGTTGCAACATTTACTCCTGAATCTGGTACTGCTTTTCATGACAACACACCAACCATTGTTGATGATTTAATTTATGTTGGTACTTCAACCGATATGCCGGAAGGGTTGGAACCAGAGGCCATCATTAATACTTTACCAGAAAATTATTTTTACAAGATGGATTTAGATCTTAATGTTATATGGAAGTATTCTATGGGAAAAACGATGGTTAATGGCGGAGCCACGCTTGATAGTGATGGTAACATATATTTTGTGACAATTAAACATATTGCTGCAGGAGATAAATCAAAAGAAGAAGAAAGAGCATATTTTTTTGCAGAACAGGAACTTGTATCTCTAACCAATGATGGAGAATTTCGTTGGAAAAGAAAGATTTCATATAATGAACAATTCGGAAACGTAATGATCAATTGCGGTATTGACAAAAAAGATATAATTTATGTTGGAAGTGGCAAACTGTTTGCTTTTAATTCAAACGGGGACATGTTGTGGCAATATCCTGATAACAATAATACAATTACTGGTTATCATAGTTCTCCTATAATTGATTCAGAAGGTAATGTGTATTTTGTTTCCCCTGAACCAACAGATAGAAGGGGAGAACATACATCTGACATACGCGCTTACAAGTTCGGACAAGACTCTAATGGTATTCCTATATGGTCAACACTACTCGATAATAATATTCTGGAGAATGAGGGTGGAAATCCAAACGGTGGTGGAGGCGGAAGATCGGCGTATGTGTATTCTACTCCTGCATTTTTAACTGATGAAAATAGTTTTTATGCTGTTGTTGGGAACACAATAAACCATGTTAATACTGAAACTGGAGAAATATTGTGGTCAATGATACCAACGGGGGCCACAGGGCGCTTTACAGCCAGTCCAGCAGTTGATGAAAATGACACATTATATATTGGAACGAAATCAAACATGGAAAGTAATTTATACGCTATCAGGAAAGATGGGACACTTCTTTGGATGAATCATATTGGAGCCGATTTGTATAATTCCCCGCTTTTAGGAGATGATAACAGATTATATATTGGTTCTGAAACAAATACTGATGGAAAATTCTATTAAATTAACAAAGACACTGGTGAAATTGTTTGGGTAATTGGAAAGGGGTTCTCTGATTTCCCATCTGGTTCTCCTACTCTTAGATATGGTTATGTTTATGCAGGAGTTTATAAAATTAAGTTTGCAGATGACGGACTTTATAAGATTAAAGTAGATGCATATGATTATCTGCCCGGTGCAGCATGGCCTCGGTTCCACGGAAGTAATGAGAACACCGGCAGAAGTCATCCAGGGCTCTAATAGCCGTTTGATATCGATTTTTATGAGAATCCCAAAGGAAAATGTGCTAAGAACAGAATCACGATAAAAAATAAACATAAAATTTTACTCAATTTGATAAGGCAGTTAGAAGAATTAAAAACACGATTTCAAATATTAATAGGTGATTTTCTGACAGGATTTACATTCATGCTGGCTCCTCTAGAGGATATGACAAGTAATGCTTTCAGGACTCTCTGCCATAGATACGGTGCCGACCTGACGTTCACTGAAATGGCCAAGGTAGGAGCTCTCGCGAAGAACAACAAAAGCACATGGTCTAGGCTAGAGTGTAAAGATGAAACCCCTACAGTTATACAGCTTCTTGGTAGCAAGGAGCAGCATTTCAGGAAGTTTCTTGACATGTTCGAGCCGTCCAAGGCCTTCCGTGGTTTCAATATCAATCTAGGATGTCCGAGTCCGGATGTCATAAAGTTCGGGCAGGGATGCGCCATGATTAGGAAGATAAGCAAGACGAGAAAGATAATAGACATATTCAGGGACTATGGCTTTGATGTTTCCATAAAGATGAGATTGGGAATGAACGAGAAGGAAAAGGAGTACAAGGTTTATCTTAAGATAATAGAGTCTGCTGATGCAGATTTCTTTGTAATTCATGCAAGGCATGGCATGCAGACCTATGCCAGTCCTGCAGATTTCGAGGTTTACGAAGAATGTGCCAAGACTGGGAAGGTCATCATCGCAAACGTCGACATCAGAACAATGGAGCAGGTGGAATACCTTAAAGACATCGGGATAAATGGGGTCATGAT